>JBCCAG010000479.1:0-3805 GCA_039814955.1 Cyanobacteria bacterium P01_A01_bin.135 | reverse complement strand
ATTTTGACTGTCATAGTTCATGATGATTGAAGACGAAAAGCCAGTTGAGGAAACCCAAGAAAACGTCAGTCCTGCTGATGAGGCGGTTGGCGGTGTGGATGCTAACTCCAGCGATGGACCGACCTTGGACGAGGTGGACCTGGACCTAGAGGAAGTCTCCGCTGAGCAGTCGGCTGAGCAGTCGGCGCCGGACGAGGGGCCTCAGCCGGAAGCTTCGGGTACAGCGGCAGACGGGCATCAGGAGCTAGACCGGCTGCGGGGGCAGCTTGACGAGCGCATGGGGCAGTATGTGCGCATCGCTGCCGATTTTGAGAATTTTCGCAAGCGCACTCAAAAGGAGCGCCAGGAGCTGGAGGTTCAGGTCAAATGCTCAACCATCTCTGAGCTGCTGCCGGTGATCGACAACTTTGAGCGGGCGCGATCGCAGATTAAGCCCCAGACTGACGGGGAGATGACGATTCACAAGAGCTATCAAGGGGTCTACAAGCAGCTTGTCGACGCCCTGAAAAAGCTCGGGGTGTCGCCGATGCGGGCTGAAGGGGAGCAGTTTGACCCGAATCTGCACGAGGCCGTGATGCGGGAGCCCACCAGTGAATACGAAGACGGTACGGTGATTGAACAGCTGATGCGGGGCTATGTGGTGGGGGAGCGCGTGTTGCGCCACGCCATGGTAAAAGTCGCAACGGCTCCTGAGGGCGGCGATTCGCAGGGGAATGATGTAGCAGAGTAGACCGCTATCGATAGCCACTGCGGTGGTAGTAATTCATCTAGTCAGGGCACTGCTAAAAGGGGAAAGTGAGTCACTGGACAAGCTGAGGCCTGCGCTCTCACTTCCCTAGACTGAGCTCGACTACGGCGATTCAACATAGCATAGATGCCCGATTACGCGAGTTTGAATTCACACAGCGGTAAATACGGATTCAGCCCTGATCTACTCCGCACATTGCTGAATAATGGCTAGAGTTAGACGCTCGTAAACGAACCAATCGCATTCACGGCTGCTGATTATGGGAAAAGTTATTGGCATTGACCTAGGCACAACAAATAGCTGCGTTTCTGTGCTCGAAGGGGGCCAGCCTATCGTCATTCCCAATTCAGAGGGCGGGCGAACGACGCCGAGTATTGTCGGTTTTGGTAAGGCGGGCGATCGCTTAGTGGGTCAGCTGGCAAAGCGGCAAGCCGTTACCAACGCTGAAAACACGATTTTCAGCATCAAGCGGTTCATTGGGCGGCGGTGGGACGACACCGAGGCCGAGCGCAGCCGCGTTCCCTACGACTGTGAAAAGGGCCGCGACAGCACCGTCAACGTCAAAATTCGCGATCGCACCTACACCGCCCAAGAAATCTCGGCCATGATCCTGCAGAAGCTCAAGGATGATGCCGAAGCTTACTTAGGGGAAGAGGTGACCCAGGCGGTGATTACGGTGCCGGCCTACTTCACCGATGCCCAGCGCCAGGCTACTAAAGACGCCGGCACCATTTCTGGATTAGAGGTGTTGCGGATTATCAATGAGCCGACGGCAGCGGCATTGTCCTATGGTCTAGACAAGCAGGACCAAGACCAGATCGTGCTGGTGTTTGACCTGGGGGGCGGCACCTTCGATGTCTCCGTGCTCCAGCTCGGAGATGGGGTATTCGAAGTCAAAGCCACGGCGGGCAATAACCACCTGGGGGGTGATGATTTTGACAACGCCCTAGTGCGCTGGATGATCGACGCGTTTCGGGACCAGGAGGGGCTAGATCTCTCCAGCGATAAGATGGCGCTGCAGCGGCTGCGGGAAGCGGCGGAAAAAGCTAAGGTAGAGCTCTCCAGCATGCTGGCAACCTCGATTAATCTCCCCTTCATCGCCGCCGATGAGACCGGACCCAAGCATTTGGAGATGGACCTGACCCGGGCCAAATTTGAGGAACTGGTGGCCGATTTGGTCAGCGCCACGGTAGAGCCGGTGGCCCAGGCCCTCAAAGACGCCGACTTGACGGCGGCGGACGTGGATCGCATCTTGCTGGTAGGGGGCTCTACCCGAATTCCCGCGGTGCAGCGGGCCATCAGTGAGCATTTTGGCGGCAAAACCCCGGACAAGTCAGTGAACCCCGACGAGGCGGTAGCCCTGGGGGCCGCTATCCAGGGAGGTGTTTTGGGTGGGGAAGTAAAAGACCTGCTGCTGCTGGACGTGACGCCGCTCTCTCTGGGGCTAGAAACCTTGGGCGAAGTATTTACCAAGATCATCGAGCGCAACACTACCATTCCCACCAGCAAAGCCCAGTCTTTCTCCACTGCCACCGACGGCCAGACATCTGTGGAAATCCACGTGCTGCAGGGGGAGCGGGCTATGGCCAGAGACAATAAGAGCTTGGGTAAGTTCCAGCTCACCGGTATTCCCCCCGCGCCCCGAGGCATTCCCCAAATCGAGGTTTCCTTTGAGATTGACGCCAATGGCATTCTGCAGGTGGCGGCTCGCGATAAGGGTACGGGCCGCGAGCAGAGCATTCGCATTACTAATACCGGTGGCCTGACCCAGCCTGAGATTGAGCGGATGCGCCAGGAGGCGGAGGTGTACCGCGAAGAGGACGAGCAGCGGATTCAGCTTGCTCAGCTGAAGAACTACGCCGATACCCTGTTCAAAAGCTACGAGGAAACGATGCGGGATAACGCCGCGTTTATCTCCGAGGAGATCAAAGCCCAGGCCAGTGAGCAGGTGGCCGACATCCGAACAGCCGTCAGCGATCGCAGCACCGATCCGGAGCAGCTGAAGCTGAAGCTAGAAGGGCTGCAGCAAATCCTGCTGGCAATTGGCACCGCTGTTTATCAGCAGGCAAACCATATCGAGACCCCTGACGAAACTGAAGCTGTCGATCCCAGCGTCAACGGCGCGGCTGGCGCTGATATCGCTGTCGACGCAACCGAGGCGGCGGCCCCTATGAATGGCCGCGACTCCCTCCTGGATGACACCAACACAGACTATAACTTTGAGGAAGATTTTGAGGACGACGAGACCGTAGTAGCAGACTACGAACCAATCGACTAACTTGATACGGTATACAGTAGGGTTAGGGGTATAGGATTGGACCACCCTCCTCTGGCATACCCGGCACTGGCTTAACCCTCATTTTTTCGGTATAGCGCTCTATGGCTCGCGACTACTACGATATCCTTGGCGTTTCCCGCAGCGCTGACAAAGACGAGATCAAGCAGGCCTACCGCCGCCTTGCCCGTCAATACCACCCCGACGTTAATAAAGAGAGTGGGGCCGAAGAGCGGTTCAAAGAGATCAACCGCGCCTACGAAATCCTTTCTGAGCCGGAGATGAGGGCTCGCTACGACCAGTTCGGTGAAGCGGGTGTGAGCGCTGGGGCCGGGGCCGGGGCCCAAGACTTTGGTGATTTTGGCGGCTTTGCCGACATTTTCGAGAGCTTCTTTAGCGGCTTTTCGGGCGGGGCAGCTGGTCAGACAGGGCGGCGGCGCAATGGCCCGGTGCGGGGGGAAGACCTGCGCTATGACCTCAGGCTAGACTTCCGTGAGGCGGTGTTTGGTGGCGACAAAGAAATTCGCGTCAACCACCTAGAAACCTGCGGCACCTGTGACGGCAGCGGCGCCAAGCCCGGAACCCAGCCCCGCACCTGCCCCACCTGTAATGGGGCAGGTCAAGTGCGGCGCGCTACCCGTACCCCCTTTGGCAGCTTCACCCAGGTCTCCGTATGCCCCACCTGTAACGGCAACGGCCAGGTGGTAGAAGAGAAGTGCCCCACCTGCGGCGGCAGCGGCCAAAAGCAGGAAACCAAAAAGCTGAAGATTACGGTGCCGGCT
>JBCCAG010000646.1:0-2857 GCA_039814955.1 Cyanobacteria bacterium P01_A01_bin.135 | reverse complement strand
GGTCGAGGAGACGGGCAATGGCGCAGGGGGCGACATCGAGATTACCACCGGCGTGCTGGAGGTACGGGGCGGAGCACAGCTAGCCGCGAGTACCTTGGGTCAAGGGAATGCGGGCAGCGTCATCATTAGCGCCACAGACCGGGTCGCCTTCGCTGGCACAAGCGCAGATGGGCAATTCAGTAGTGCGGCGTCTAGCCAGGTCGAGGAGACGGGCAATGGCGCAGGGGGCGACATCGAGATTACCACCGGCGTGCTGGAGGTACGGGGCGGAGCACAGCTAGCCGCGAGTACCTTGGGTCAAGGGAATGCGGGCAGCGTCATCATCAGCGCCGCAGACCGGGTCACCTTCGCCGGTACAAGCGCAGATGGACAGTTTGTCAGTGGGTCGTTTAGTACGATCGAAGAAACGGGCGTTGGCGCAGGGGGCGACATCGAGATTACGACTGGCGTGCTGGAGGTGCGAGGCGGTGCAAGGTTAACCGCGAGTACCTTGGGTCAAGGAAACGCCGGAGATGTGATCATTACCGCTCGCGATTCGGCTGAACTTGTAACCGGCTTCGTTTTGTCTGCCGTTGATGATACGGCTATCGGAATCCGGGGAGACGTGACAGTCCGTGCAGGAGACCTCACTCTAAGTAACGACTCACTCATCAGCACCCAAGACGATCGCCCTTCTAGTGAGTCTAATACAGCTGCTGGAAGCGACATTGGTCGTCTTCGAATCATCGTTGAAGACCTATTAGTCCTGGAAGACAGTGACATCACGACCGAGGCCAACGCCTTTGCCGGGGGCGATATCACCATCCGCGCCGGCGATATTCAGCTAGTCGGCGACAGCGATATTCAAACCTTCGTTCAGGGCGGCAGCCAGGGCGGCGGCGACATCACCCTCACCGCCGACAGCATTATTGCCTTCGACGACAGCGACATCCTCGCCTTTGCCGCCGACGGCCAAGGCGGCGACATCACCCTCAACACCCCCGCCTTCTTCGGCGAAAACTTCGATCCAGCTTCCCTAGACGCCGCCCCCCTTACGCTAGACGATAACGATCGCGTCGATATCAACGCCACCGGAGCCGTTGCCGGAGTCGTAACAACTCCAGATGTCAGCTTCATCCAAAACAGCCTAGCCGACCTCCCGGAAAACATCCTCATCCCCGACGACCTCATCGCCAACAGCTGCATCGCCCGCAACGAAGACGGCAGCAGTAGCTTCGTCATCACCGGCGGCGGCGGACTGCCCGAGCAACCCGGCACCACTACCACCCAATACCCCACCGGCGACGTCCAGCCACTCCCCAACGCAGACTGGCAACCCGGCGACCCCATCACCGAGCCCCAAGGCCTCTACCAGCTCCCCAATGGGGAACTGGTCCTCAGCCATAGCTGCCAGTAATCGAGGGACTGCCGCTTAAGCTAATCCGCCAGCCACATCTGCGCCGCCCGGGGCGGAATAAACAAAGTAAAATCATCCCCCGACAGCTGCATCTCGTGTGGGTGAATCACATCCCGGTACCGCCCCGGATTCTTCAGCCCCCAAGTGTCAAAAGTCACCTCCTGCCCAAAATCGCTCTTATTAATCGCCACAATGCCCTGCTCCCCCCGCCGGAACACCAGCAGGGTATCCGTCACATAGAGCACCTGCATCCCTTCCCCATGCACCGCATTGTGAAATCCAATCATCGCCACAATGTCGGGCCGCTTATAGGCCTCGACCCAGCGGCCTTTGTCCCGATCTCCCGATTCGTTATTGTCGGAGTACACCAGCGGTACCCCGCCGTCACGACCCAAAATGTAGGCGTAGGCCAGGTGCTCGTCTTGGCCATCGAGTATCCAAGAGCGGAACCCCTCATTGTGAGGAATGTCGTGGTTGACCACAAAGGTGACGCTGCGGTTCCAGGGTAAGGCGTTGCCCTGTTGCTCGGGCTGAGCCAGGGACCGCAGCGACCCGCCAAAAGCAAAGGCTTCCCGAATGGTTTGGAAGAGGGGGAAATCGTAGGCCGAAATCCAGCTCTCGCTCAAGAACGGCCAGAGAAATACCTGCTCGTCACGGTCGCTGCCGGTGAGAATTTCCCCAAACCAAAACTTGTCTTTTAGCGCTGGGCTATCGGCCAAGTTGTCCACCATGCGCTCGGTCATGTGCTTAATCGCGTCAATGCGGAAGCCATCAAACCCCATATCCACCAGCGCTTCTACCATCAGGTGCTGCTGCTTTAGAGCCCAGTCACTGTCCACCAAATCCGGCAGACCCGACAGGTTCTTGAACCGCACCGAATCTCGGTTTGACCATTCATGGTGCGGAATATCGCCCTGCTCGTTAAAGTCCCAGGGGGAAAATAGGCCCTCGTTAAGGTTGCCATACAGGCGGTTTTCCTCATGGAGATCAGGGTCGGTTTTGTAGCGCTGCAGCTCAGCTTCACCGGGAAAATTAAGATAATCTTGCCGGGCTCCCCGCTCGTTGGCCATATGGTTGATGACCAAATCGGCGTATACCCGCAGTTGGGGAGTCTGCCGGTGGCAGGCCTCAATCAGCCGCTCTAGGTCCCGTTTACCGCCAAGGTGGGACAACAGAACGCGGTAGTCTTTGGGCTGGTAGCGCTGCCACCACTGGTCGCCGCTGGGGTCTGAATATAGTGGGGGCGGAATCAGAATCGCGCCATAGCCCGCCGCTTGAATGTCATCGAGGCTAGCGAGAATGTCGGCGTACTTCCAGTTGAAGGCGTGGAGAGTGACGTTACGCATAGTGTTTGAAGGTCAGGGTTAGTGATGCGTCTGAAATGCCAGCAACGCGTTTGCGATCGCATGGGCGATGAATAACCTCCTCTACACCTGCGTACAGTAGATTTTCGCTAAGAAG
>JBCCAG010000660.1:0-2778 GCA_039814955.1 Cyanobacteria bacterium P01_A01_bin.135 | reverse complement strand
TCTCAAGTCAATTGGCGCTAGAAGCTATTGCGACCTAGCCAAGGCAATTGAAGAAGCTTTTTCTCAAATTTCTTCCGACGACATTCGTGCTTGGTTCACTCACTGCTGCTACTGCACCTCAGTAGACTAGAAAACGCTATATTATCCGAATTTAGGAGGATCGCTAGCAACTTTCCGCATATTTTAGCTGTAGTACACATAGGCTACCAAGTCGCATTTATCACACGGTGTACTGATGGCGAATGACTCTCCCCTCTAGAAAATACCGAAAAAGCTTTTAGACTCACCAGCTTATGGTCAAACGTCTCTATGGCACGAGAGTGGGATTCAAAAAGCAGTGAAGCAAGCCATGCGGAAAACAGGAATCGCCAAAAAGGGCGGTTGTCATGACGATGGGCTCCTGCGTCTGGGGATCGGTAGGATGACAGAAGTTGCAGGCTTCAGCTATCTCGATAGTTTCCTCTAGCGGCAACAGAGGGAACTGCTCTCGAATATCTGAGACATTGGTGGCCCACTCAAGCGTATAGAAATAGCGGATTTCCAAATCACTGAGGAAGTGATATACCCGGCCATGTTGCCAGCCCTTTACACGGCTAGCAAGTCCTTGCGAAGGAACATCTTGAATGTGCAGCCATGGTAGATAATCAGAACCGCGCCCCTGGCCGCGCGTCCCTCCTTCAACCGTTTTGCTTGGGTCGTCCTGCCGCTTTTTCGGCTGCGTTTGGCCATTGATAGAGCTTGCCCACTAATCCAACTCAGATCTGGATTCTATCCGATGGCAAGTACACCCCTCAGAGACTCGCTAGCTTGCTCTATCAGTATACAAGTTTGTTCTTGAGTATCTGACTTTATTTCACGGAGTACGACTTTATTTTTGAGTATTTGACTTTATTTTGAGAATACAAAGCCGTACGCCAACTGGCTAACGTAACTTCCCCGAGCGCACAATACTCACAATCAACCACAAACTCAGCAAACTCGCCGCCACAAACAGCACCGTACTCAGCCAATACAGCTCCGACGACTGCTCCCGCGACGTCACGATCGCCGCCCCCATAATCAGCGACCCCACCAAAATGCTAAAGGACAGGCGGTTAGCCGAATCATCAATCGTCAGCCGTAGCCCGTCCAAATCCCGCAAAGATAGATTCCACTTAAAGCTTTCTGTACTGATGCGGTCCAGCAAAAACTCAATGCGGCGCGGGGTCTCCAGCGATAGGTTCTTCAGCTCCAGGCCAGTACGCAGCAGCGACTGCACTGGCGCATCCCCCAGCAGCTGCTGCCGAAACAGGTCCGTGACCAGGGGCTGCACCTCGTCCAGCAGGTTCACATTGGGGTTAAACTTGCGGCCTAGTCCCTCTAGGTTCGCCAATGCCTTGGCGTACAGCCCCATGTTGCTGGGCCAGCGCAGGTGGTTGCGCCGCGCGGCCTGCAGCACCTCGTAAAAGGCCTGGCTAAAGTCCAGCTCATCTAGGCTGAGGTTGTGATACTTGCGCATCAGGGTATCGTAGTCGCTCTCTAGCTGAATCAGGTTCACTGGGCGCACCTGATAGGCCAGCTTGAGGGTGAGCTGGGCACAGCGCTGGGCATCGGAGCCGGCGATCGCCAAAATCATCTCTGTCAGCAGGCCCTGGGTGCGGGGGTCGAGCCGCCCTACCATGCCGCAGTCCAGCAAGGCCACGCGGCCGTCGTCGAGGTAAAACACATTGCCGGGGTGGGGGTCGGCGTGAAAAAAGCCATCTAGGTAGAGCTGCTGAAAGAAGACGCGGAAGATCAAGGTGGTAACGGCCTCCCGCTCAGCCTCCACATCGCCCTTGTAGCCCTTGCCCTCAATGTCCGCCGTCAAGATGGGGACTCCGTTCAGCCATTCCATTACCAGCATTCGCTCAGTGGTCAGATTCCAGTAAATCTTGGGGATGACAATGCGGTCGGGGTCAAACCAGTCGCTTTTGGAGAGATTGCGCTGCAGCTTGTCGGTGAACCCTGCCTCCTGCAAAAAGTTCAGCTCCGCGCGCAGGGCACTGGCAAATTCGTCGGCCAGGGCAGTGGCGTCGTAGTATTGGCCAAATTTGGTGCGCGACACCAGGTCGGCGATGCCTTTGATAATGGTGATGTCCTGGTCAATGACCACGTCGATGCCGGGGCGCTGGACCTTGAGGGCCACCTCTTCCCCCGTCGCCAGCACCGCCCGGTGCACCTGGGCAATCGACCCCGCCGCGATCGCCTCTGGATCGATTTTGGTAAATATCTGGTTGATGGGCTGGCCAACCTGCTGGCGAATGACCCGCTCTACCTCTGCCCAGGGCACCGGCGGAACAGTGGACTGCAGGGAGGACAGCGCATCAATATAGTCTGGGGGGAGCAGGTCGGGGCGGGTGCTGAGCAGCTGTCCCAGCTTAATGTAGATGGGACCTAGGTCAATTAGGATGTTGCGCAGCACCGCTGGGGTGGGCAGCTCTGGCTCTTCGTTTTTGCTGCTGCCCGCTAGCAGGCGGCGCATGTAGTCCCATCCGTTGCGGAGAACAACCTCTACAATCTCTCGCTGCCGCGAGTTCTTCTGGGTAATGCCTGAGAACACAGTTCCTCCTGCGGAATGGTGAGACTAGGTAGGGCTTGAGCATCAGCCCAGACCGCTGTGGTCTTGGGGCATTGGATCGCGCTAGCTCTATTATGGCTCGATCGCTTTTAACACTGTCTATTCTCTAGCCTAGAACCGCAAATTCCATAAGGAGGATATGGGGCGCTAGCTCATCCTAATCCTGTCTGCCCCTCAAAGGC
>JBCCAG010000012.1:0-16820 GCA_039814955.1 Cyanobacteria bacterium P01_A01_bin.135 | reverse complement strand
TAGTGGGGGATTCGGCCCACTGCTGCCACCCAGTCGGTGGTCAGGGCATGAATTTGGGCATTCGCGACGCCATGGCGCTGGCCCAGGTACTGCAAACGGCTCAGGGGCGGGGTGAAGACATTGGGTCGCTGGCAACCCTGAGGCGTTACGAGCGCTGGCGACAGCCCGAAAATATTGCCATTTTGGGCTTCACGGATATTTTAGACCGCAGCTTCTCTAACCGGTGGCCGCTGGTAGTTCTTCTGCGGCGGCTAGGGCTGCGGACAATGGCGCGAGTTCGCCTGCTGCGTTGGCTAGCCCTCAAGGTGATGACCGGCCTAGCAGGACGAGTGCCGCAGCCTGCTGAAAGCGATCGCTAACTGCGGTTAGCGGAGTTGATCTCGTCGAGGATGTCCTGCGCGCCCTGGTCCTGCAGCATTCCCGCCAGTTTGACCCCCAGGGCATCCGCATCCGCCGCAGGTCCAGAGACCACATCGCGCACCATGGTCTTACCGTCTAAGCTGGCCACCAACCCCGTTAGGGTGAGCTGATCTCCCTCTAGCGTCGTGTTGACGCCGATGGGTACTTGGCAGCCCCCCTCGAGCTCCCGTAGGAAGGCCCGCTCGGCGTAGCAGCGCTGGGCAGTAGGCTCATGCTGCAGCCGCTGAATTAGCGCTAGAATCTCTGGGTCGGCGGCGCGGCATTCGATACCCAGGGCTCCTTGGCCAACCGCGTGCAAAGAAATTTCGGGGGGCAGCACCTGATGAATGCGATCGCCCATGTCCATGCGGGTTAGCCCCGCCGCTGCCAGAATCAGGGCGTCATATTCACCATCATCTAGCTTTCTGAGGCGGGTGTTGAGGTTGCCCCGCACATCTTTGAACTGCAGATGGGGATAGTGGTGTCGTAGCTGGGCGAGCCGCCGCAGGGAAGAGGTGCCAATGATCGCACCTTCTGGCAGGGTGCCGATCTGCTTGTCCCGATGCTTTTCGTGCACCACCAGCGCATCCGATGGGTCCTCGCGCTCAGTGACACAGCCTAATATGAGCCCCTCTGGTAGGCGAGTTGGCAAGTCTTTGAGGGAATGGACGGCAAAGTCCACGTCTCGGCTGAGCATGCAGGCCTCTAGCTCCTGAGTAAATAGCCCTTTGTCGCCAATCTTCGCTAGCGCAACGTCTAGAATTTTGTCGCCCTGGGTATTCATAGTATGAATCTCAAAGGCCTGGGAGGGAAACATCTGCTGCAGGCTATCGCGGACCCAATGGGTCTGAATCAGCGCCAGCTGGCTTTTACGAGAGCCGATATGGATAGAACGGGGAGGGCTAGCAACCATAGAAGTGGAACGACATAGATGTGTGGGCTGTTCTCAGACGCTTCGACGCTTTAAGTAATGTCGCGTACTGTTGGTATCTGGAGCGCTTCTAGCAAGCTTAGCGCAGCCCATACCCCAATTTTTATTGAGAGATGTTACGGACTTCAGCGCCCTGAGCCTCCTGGACAACGGGCGATAGCCCATGGTGGCGATAGACTATGGTGAGTCTTGGCTCGAAGTTAGGAAGAATAAATAAACGACGCTGTCAGGGGGTTTGCCTCCGCCGGGGGCAAACCCCCTTGTCATTGTGCTTGTGGCCAGCCACTTAGGTAGTTAAGGTTACAGCGATCGCCCAACATTTATTGCAATGTAATACTATAAGACCATACGAGCTGCATCTACATCGCCTTTACTGGAAATCACCTGCTTCAAGCTGCAGGCTGAGGTACCCTACCGGGTCATGGCACGACAAGACTTGTCCAGTAAAGTAGGCATAAGCGTGAATATCGCTAGCTTGTTCTAGCAATTTGGGATTTAACGGTTTATTTTTGGCATTGTTGCTCTGCTGCTGGCTTCAACAGCCTGCTATGGATGGGTGCTTTCTCCCATGCAATTTCACAGCATTGGGCAAGCGTAGCAGTGCTTTTTAGACCGATAGTTCCGCGCGCCGCGTGAGTAATGCAGGCTGTAAGTAGGAGGTCACAACTAAACGATGCTGCTGAAGAGGGCTTGCCCTTTAGCAGGGGAAGACCCCCAAGATCGTTTACTTGTGGTTGGCCGCTTGTGTACGTTACCAGTTACCGGACTGATGGCTATCAGCATTCGTTTCGGTAGTGGCTCAGGGTTGTCTACTAGGCTTGGCACTGCAGTAATTGCGCTGCATTTGAATACATCCCGTCAATTTAAGACCTAGTTCTTCCTATGACGACTTCCTCTCAAGAGACGTCCTTCCCGCCTGGAGACCAGGCCAGTCCGCTCGCGCTGCATAGTGGCGATGGAGTCCCCGCCGATAGCTCATCTGCGCCGCAAATGGCCAGTGACCCCTCCTGCGGATCTCTCCAGGAGCTAAGGCAGCTAAGGCAGCGGGTCGTAACTCTAGAGGAGGAGAAGCAGCAGCTTCAGCGGGCCCATCAGACCCTGCAGGAGTTTCGGGGTGACGCCGAGGACGCGCCGCTCGGGTGCTTTCAGCTAGCCCTCAGTGGGGAGTACCTATATGTCAACCCAGAACTGGCTCGTATCCTCGGGCATGGGTCTCCAGAGGAATTGCTCTCCCAAGGTAAGCGGCATCCTCTATTCACTGACGATGCTGCCCAGGAGGAGTTTCTGGCCCTGCTCAAACAGCAGGGCGTGGTGCGGGATTTGCCCTGCTGCCTATCCGACGAAGAGGGCGCGATACACCTACAGAACTACATCGGCGCGGTCTATGATGAGGCCGGGACCATCGTCGCCTATAAGGGATATTGCGTCGATGCGACGGCTCGCTGCCAGGCCGAGGCTACCGGCCGACGCCACACGGAGAGCCTAGAGCAGAAGGTGGAAGAGCGAACGGCAGCGCTGCGGGAGTCGAACGATTTCCTAATCGAGGAGATTGCGGAGCGGCAGCGGGTGCTGCAGGCGCTTAAGGCAAGCGAGGCAAAGAGTAAGGCCGTGCTAACCGCCATTCCAGACCTGATGACGATTATCGGGCGAGACGGGGTCTATTTAGAAAAGTTTCACAGCAGCACCTACCCCGACTCTGTCAGTGCGAATCATGTGGTCGTTGGCCGACATATTGCCGACGTTCTGCCGGAGGAGGTGGCCCAGCGGCAGATCCAGGCCGTGCGCCAGGTCCTAGATGAGGGTGTGGGCCAAGTATTTGAGCAGGAGCTTCACATCGGCGATCGCGTTCAGTATGAGGAGGTGCGGGTTTTCCCCTGTCAGGAAGATGCCGCCTTGGTAATGCTGCGGGATATCACGGCCCGGCGAAACTCCCAGGACCAGTTTCAGGCGATCTTAGAAACGATTCCCGGCATTGTCTCTTGGATTGGGGCAGACATGCGCTACCGGGGCGTCAACCTGCAGCTCGCCGAGATGTTCGATCTTGCCCCCCAAGACTTTGTGGGGCAAGATATCGGCTTCTTAAAGGCTAGCTCCGAGTTTGCAGACTTTATGCGGGCCTTCTTCAAGCAAAGCAGGCGCGAGGCCCACCGGGAATTTGTCGCCATGGTCAACGGCGAGAAGCGAACCTATCTGATGGTGGTGCAAAAGTACAGCGATGGCCAAGCTGCCTTTGCAGTGGGCATCGATATCACTGAGCGCCGCAGCGCTGAGGATGACCTCAGAAGCACGAAAGCCCAGCTCCAGGCCGCTTTAGATGCGGTGCCAGGCATCGTCTCTTGGATTAGCGCCGACCTACGCTACCTGGGGGTCAACCGCCACTTGGCGGGCCTGTTTAACCTGCCGCCAGAAGCCTTTATCAATGAGGATATCGGCTTTTTACAGACGGGGCAGGACTTTAGTGATTTTGTTCAGCAGGTGTTTGACAGCCCGCAGCCCTACGCCAGTCGAGAAATTTCCGCCAATATCAATGGCTCACTGAGCAGCTTTTTGATTATGGCGCAGAAATATAGCCAGGACGGTTCTCCGGCCGTGTTTACAGTGGGAATTGACATCACCGAGCGCAAGCAGGCGGCCCTCAAGCTAGAGGAGGCAGAGACCCGGTATCGCAGCATTTTCGAGAGCGTCGCGGAAGGGATTTTCCAGACAACGCCCGGCGGGCAGTATCTCAACGTCAATCCCGCCTTAGCCCGCATCTACGGCTATGCTTCTACCGAAGAGCTGATGGTCGGCCTTACCAGCATTCAAAAGCAGCTCTACGTCGAGCCCAACCGGCGTGAGGACTTCGTCGAAGTGCTAGAGCGGGAGGGGGAGGTGTTCAAGTTCGAATCTCAGGTATATCGCAAAGACGGACAGCTCATTTGGATATCTGAGAACGCCCGCGTGGTCAAAGATGAGGTAGGGCAGAGCCTCTACTATGAGGGCACAGTGGAAGATATTACCGAGCGCAAGCAGGCAGTGGCGGCCCTAGAAGCCGCCAAAGTGGAGCTAGAGAGCAAGGTGACTGAACGGACGCGCACCCTGCAAGACCTTAACCAGCGCCTGTTTGAGGAGGTGTCTGAACGGCAGCGGGTTGAGCGAGCCCTGCGGTCTTCAGAGGCGGAGCTACGGGCGCTGTTTGCAGCCATGACCGACTACATTGCGGTATTCGACGCCAGCGGCCACTACCGCAAGATCGTTTCCACCGGCTCTGAGCTTCTCTACGGCCCGGAGCTGGAGCGGGTGGGTAAATCGGTATACGATGTGCTGCCCCACGACGCCGCAGCGCGGTTCATCATCAACATTCAGCGCGCCCTGAACACGGGGCAAACCCTCACCTTTGAGTATTCTCTGCCGGTGAATAATCAGGATGCCTGTCCCCACGACAATCAAGAGGCCTGGTTCAGTGCAACGGTCTCTCCCATGCCGGACAACTGCGTTATCTGGGTGGCCCGGGACATCACGCAGCAGCGCTTAGCCCAGCAGGCGCTGCGTGAGGCGGAGGAAAAATACCGCAGCATTTTCGAGAATGCTGCAGAGGGAATCTTTCAGACGACGCCAGCAGGACAGTACCTGAGCGTGAACCCGGCTCTGGTGAACATGTACGGCTACGACTCGGAGTCAGACTTATTGGATAACCTCAGCAGCGTGGACCAGCTATATATCGACGTCAACCGACGCAGCGAGTTTGTCGCCAAGGTGGAAGCGGATAATACAGTGGTCAACTTTGAAGCTCAGGTACGTCGCGGAGACGGTGAGGTGATCTGGACCACTGAAAATGCCAGGGCGGTGCGGGACCCGGTTGGGGAGATTCTCTACTATGAAGGCACCGTCCAAGACATTACCGAGCGCAAGCGGGCAGAGATCGCGCTGATTGAGGAGCAAAATAAATCGGAGCAGCTGCTCCTCAGCATCCTGCCGCGACCCATTGCCAATGATTTGAAGATGGGTAAGGCGGGGCAGGCGATCGCGGAGCGATTTGATGCGGCGACGATTCTCTTCGCCGATATTGTCGACTTCACCTCGGTTGCCGCTCGCAAGGCCCCCTCTGACGTGGTGAAGTTGCTCAACGACATTTTTTCCAGCTTTGATCGCCTGGCGGATCTACATGGGCTAGAGAAGATTAAGACCATCGGTGACGCCTACATGGTGGCAGGCGGCATCCCCACCCGCAGTGAGGACCATGTGGGGGCGATCGCGGAGATGGCTTTGGATATGCAGCGGGAAATTACCCGGTTCAGCCGCACGGCTGATTCACTGTCGGATAGCTCTAGAACCAGCTACGAACCCTTTCAACTGCGAATCGGGATTCACACCGGCCCAGCGGTGGCAGGGGTAATCGGCATTCGCAAGTTTATCTATGACCTTTGGGGGGACACTGTCAATATTGCTAGCCGTATGGAGTCCCAAGGGGAAGCCGGGGCGATTCAGGTCACTGAGGATGTCTGTGCGGCACTAGAAGGCCGCTATCGCCTAGAGCAGCGTGGCATTGTCAATGTCAAAGGCAAGGGGGAGATGACAACCTACTGGCTCAAGGGACGCTGCGTCTTGGACCCGCATCAGGATGCACCTCAGTAGGCCCTTTCAGTTTGTGCTGATTGCCTACCGGTACGCCCAATCTGATGGACTGATGGCGGAACCTGCTTTAGAAGATCACTGTGACAAATCTTAAAGCGAATATAAATAATAACCAAAGGTAGCGATCGCCCAAAGCCCCTACCGCTCATCAATAGGGCGATCGTCCCCAAGCCGTTATGCGATCGCCCGTTGGTGCTGTTGCCGGCCTAACGCGAGCCGTGCAAAACCCCTGGGGATCACGCCAGCAGCCCAATTCCGGTGGGCTATGATGGCGTAGCTGTGTTGTGGGACACCTCGTGGCAAAGTGCTCTGTGCCCTTCGGCCACAGGTCCATGAAGGCAAGTCCTTCAAGACGCCCCGTAGCGTTTGGTTCCGGTGTGTAATCTCTCGACTACAATCTCGAGCGTCTCGTGCGCCTCAGCAGTGACTGCGGCCACAGCCGCTATAAATTTCGGTACAAGGAGAGTTCATGAGAATTTCTGTCGTTAAAGAGAGCAGCCTTGATGAGCGTCGCGTTGCGCTGACGCCCGATGTGGTGGGGCGACTGGTGAAGTCTGGATTGGAGGTTGCCGTTGAAACCGCCGCTGGTGAAGCCGCCTTCTTTACAGATGCGGCTTACCAAGACGCTGGGGCAACGGTAACCGGCGATACAGGTAAACTCTGGGGCGAGGCGGATATCGTGCTGACGGTGTGCAGCACCCAGCCCGGCGGCGATGACCAGCCTGGCTTTCGCTGGATGAAGCCGGGCGCTATCTTGATCGGCTTTATGAATCCGCTGGGGGAACCCGGCGCCATTCAGCAGATGGCGGAGCACGGGCTGACGGTGTTCCCGATTGAGATGGTGCCCCGCAGCACCCGCGCCCAGAGCATGGATGCCCTCTCCTCCCAAGCCTCTTTGGCAGGCTACAAAGCCGTGCTGATTGCCGCTGCTTCTCTGCCCAAGTTCTTCCCTATGCTCACCACCGCCGCCGGCACCATTCGCCCAGCCAAGGTGTTTGTGATGGGGGCTGGGGTAGCCGGTCTGCAGGCGATCGCCACCGCCCGCCGTCTGGGGGCCGTAGTGGAAGGCTATGACATTCGCCCCGAGGTGAAAGAGCAGGTGCAAAGCCTGGGGGCCAAGTTTGTGGAGCTGGTGGTGGACGAAGACACCAATGCTGAGGGTGGCTATGCCAAAGAGCTCTCCGAAGCGGCGAAGCAAAAGGCCCTAGATCTGGTGGCTGACCACGTGAGCCAGGCCGATGTGGTGATTACCACCGCCCAAGTGCCGGGCCGCAAAGCGCCCCTGCTGGTCACTGAAGAAATGGTGTCTCGCATGAAACCGGGCTCGGTAATTGTCGACCTAGCGGCGGGCCAGGGGGGCAACTGCGCCTGCAGCGAAGCCGGCAAAGACGTAGTGGCCCATGGCGTCACTGTCATCGGCCCCACTAATCTTCCTGCCTCCATGCCGGTTCATGCCAGCCAAACCTACGCCAAGAACCTGCAGTCGCTGCTGAAGCTGCTGGTGAGCGATGGTCAAATTGCCCTCAACTTCGAGGATGACATCATCAGCGGAGCCTGCGCTGCTCACGGTGGCGAGATCCGCAACGCCCGCATCAAGGGCGCGTTAGAGAAGGCGGTGACCGCGTAGGGTGCCGTCGATAGCTTGCCCAATATACCGAGCTTATTGCCTACCCTTAGCTCTCCCTGCACGGCATCCTACTTCGGAGCAGGGAGCAGAGGAAATCCACTCATTTAAGAAGGAGCATATTCTATGGCAGTTGGACTGCTAACTGGACTGGTTGTCTTTGTACTGGCCTCATTCATCGGGTTTGAGGTGATCAACAAAGTGCCGCCCACCCTGCACACCCCGCTAATGTCCGGCGCAAACGCCATCTCTGGCATTGCCGTTGTGGGTGCCCTACTCATTTCAGGGCCTCAAACCTGGAACTTGACCGTGAGCCTGGGCCTACTGGCTATCGTTCTGGCCACCATCAACGTGGTAGGCGGGTTTCTCGTCACCGACCGCATGCTGGAAATGTTCAAGAAGAAGGAGGCCTAAGCCATGACAACCTTGACTGGACTGGATACCGGAATTGAGCTGTCTTACCTCGTTGCCGCCGCGCTGTTCATCTTGGGCCTCAAAAAGCTGGGATCGCCAGCTACCGCTCGCCGCGGCAACATCTACGCCGCGGTAGGCATGCTGGTGGCTGTTGTGGCCACCCTACTCAATCAGCAAGTTCTGAACTACCAGATGATTGTGGTGGGAGTCTTGATTGGCTCTGTGATTGGAGCCATCACGGCCCGCTCGGTAGCCATGACTGCCATGCCCCAGATGGTGGGCATATTCAACGGCCTAGGAGGCGCGGCCTCGGCGCTGATTGCCGTCGGTGAGTTTTTCCGGCTGCAGGCCGCTGGTGAGGCCATTACCTTTGATGCCAGCCTGATTGCGGTGCTGGGAGTATTGATTGGCGGCCTCACCCTTACCGGAAGCCTAGTCGCCTTTGCCAAGCTGCAGGGCATTGTCTCCGGCATGCCCATTCGCTACCCGCTCCAGCAGCCTGTCAACCTCGCTATTCTAGTCGGCTTCGTGGTGGGGTCGGTATACCTGATTATCAACCCTCAAAGCCTGCCGGTATTCCTGGGTTTAGTGGCGGCTTCCCTGCTGCTGGGCGTCCTGTTCGTGATCCCCATTGGCGGCGCGGATATGCCAGTGGTCATTTCGCTGCTCAACTCTCTATCCGGTTTGGCAGCCAGCGCGGCAGGCTTCATCCTGGTGAACAACGTGCTGATTGTCTCCGGCGCATTAGTGGGAGCCTCAGGTCTGATTTTGACCCAGATTATGTGTAAGGCCATGAACCGCTCGTTGACCAATGTGCTGTTTGGCGCATTCGGTAGCGCTGGCAGCACCAGTAGCGGCAGCGGCAGCGCTGACTACGACAAGACCGTTCGCAGCCTGGAGGCCGAAGAGGGCGCGATGATGCTGGGCTACGCCAAGTCAGTGGTGATTGTGCCAGGGTACGGCATGGCCGTGGCCCAGGCGCAGCACTCTATCCGCGAACTAGCGGACCAGCTAGAAAATCTGGGGGTAGACGTCCGCTACGCCATTCACCCAGTGGCCGGGCGGATGCCCGGCCATATGAATGTGCTGCTGGCGGAGGCCAACGTGCCCTACAACCAGCTCTACGACATGGACGACATTAACTCCGAGTTTGAGCGCACCGACGTAGCCCTGGTGGTGGGCGCCAACGACGTCGTCAATCCAGCAGCCCGTGATGCCCAAGACAGCCCCATCTACGGCATGCCGATTTTGGAGGTCGATCGGGCCAAGCACACGATCATCATCAAGCGCAGCTTGAGCACTGGGTTCGCCGGCATCGATAATGAGCTGTTCTACAAGAGCAACACGGCGATGCTGTTTGGTAGCGCCAAGGACATGGTGGCCGAGCTCGTGAGCGAGGTGAAGCAGCTCGATTAGGGGTTATGCGTTGGACGACATGGTGCTGCTGTGTCCTTGCATCTGTTTTTTGCCCTCAGCTTTTGTAGCTGGGGGCTTTTCGCTCTATCTATGGCAGCCCCCGTTATTTCTGAAGCGGAGCGGTACCCAGACACAAAAATACTCTCTTGAACAGCCGCTATAGCAAAAGACCAGTAATCAATCGACGCACTCCGCCAACACCCATTCTGTCAGCAGCCTATTCACCTGCTCCGGCACCTCATCATGAGGACAATGCCCCGCATTCAAAAAATGCTCCGTCAGCTCTGGGCGCACCCCTCGGAACTTAGCGCTGCGCTCCCGGGCCTGAATCCAAGGATCTCCCTCCCCCCACAGCATCAGCAGCGGGCAGCGCAACTGCCGCAGCAGCACATCCACCTTCTCCCCCTGGGGCGAGCTAAACACCGAGGCGAACACCCCCAGCGCCCCCGCATCGCAAGAGGGGCGATAGATATCGTCAATCAGCTGGTCGGTGATGGCGCTGTGGTCCAAATACACCTGCTCCAGGGTGCGGCGAATCACCCACCGCTGTCGAATCCACTGAAATAGAAAGAAGCTGGCCCAGGGCTGCAGGAGCACGCTGCGCACCAGATTACTCCAGGTCTCCGCCAGCTGCCCTTTAGGCTCGGCGGGGGCCGATGTCGCATTGCTAAACGGACCCGCACTGTTGAGCAGCACCAAACCCGCTGCCGCCTCGGGCCGCTGGGCCGCCACGCAAAGGCAGGCGTAGCCCCCTAAAGAATTCCCCGCCAGCACGGCCGGCCGGCCCACTACCTCAGTAATAAAATCGCGCAGTTGGTCGCGCCACAGGTTGCCGCTGTAGGCCTGCTCCGGCTTTGCGGAGCGGCCAAAACCCAGCAGGTCGATGGCGTAGACCTCAAAGGTATTCTTTAGCTCGGCGATATTCTTGCGCCAGTGGTCGGTTGAGGCCCCGAAGCCGTGCACCAGCAGCAGCGGCGGGTGTCCTTGATGGGATTCCCCAGCGTGAACGTAGTAGATAGGCTGGCCACGCCAGCGCCAGTAGGTGCCAGGTTCTGAAGTGAGCGGAGCAGTTTGCATGGGCAAGTGGTTTATGACTAATGGCCTGCGGGCTAGTGGTCTTCGGGCCGGCAGGTGCTAATCTAAGGCCCAAGGGCGGTACAGTGATGGGGAGCCTCATCTTTATCTAATCTAGCAGCCATGTCCGCGATTCAACCCGCTCAGCCAAAACGCGCCGGTCGCCCCCCCAAGCCTCGGGGCACGACCGCTCGCCGCCGCAACCGCTGGTTTGAAAAGCTGATGGCGGCGATCGCCCTGGCCAATTTTGCCCTGGTCCTGTTTGACTACAGCTACATTCCTTTCCGGGACTACTATCTACGGTTTTTCCCCGAGTTTACCCGCTGGTACGGAGGCCGCTTTAAGGGGATCGAGCCCCACGAGATGACGGCGGCCTACCTGGAGACGGTGGTGGAGTTCGAAGACCAGGTGGTGGAAGGGGGGCTGTCTTCGCCTGAGGTGGGGGTATTGCTGAGCGAGCTGCAGCGGCGCAGCGCCCAGATTATTGATGAGAACCCGTTTGAGCTGGCGGATAAGACCGGGGCGCTAGAGCGAATCAAAGACCGGATTCGCGACCATGTGGGGGACGCCACCGACCAGGAGTTTGAGTCCTCAAAGGAGGCCTTCAATACCTTTTGGAGCCAGGAATTCCTGGCGGAGCAGGACTATTCTGAGGAAATAGAGTTCTTCAACAGTGATATCCAGCCCCTGTTTGAAGCCAACTATTACCGCAGCACCGACTCCCCGCTGTTTGGCCTCAGCGGCATCCCCACCGACCGCTTTATTTTGATCGACATCTGGTTCATCGGTATCTTTGCCGTGGAGTTTTTGGCCCGCACCTGGTGGCTGCAGCGGCGCTACGCCGACACCAGCTGGCTCGACACCATGATGTGGCGCTGGTACGACCTGTTTTTGCTGTTTCCCTTTTGGCGCTTCCTGCGGGCCATCCCGGTGATTTCCCGCATCAACCAGTCCAATTTAATTGACCTGGACCCGGTGCGCGATCGCCTCACCCGGGGCATCATTGCCAACTTCGCCATCGAAATCACGGAGGTGGTGATCATCCGCGTCATTGATCAGGTGCAGAACCTGATTCGCGAGGGCAGCATCACGCGATCGCTGCTCAACCCCGACGACGGCCCCCAGTACATCGACCTCAACGATATCGACGAGATTCAGGTGATTCTTGACCGAATTACCTCTACCCTGGCCTACCGGGTGCTGCCAGAGGTAAAGCCCGATGTAGAGGCCCTGCTGCGCCACAATATCGAGTCGGCGCTCAGCGGCGCGCCGCTGTACTCCCAGGTTAAAGCGCTGCCGGGGGCTGATACCCTATCGGCGCGGCTCACCCAGCAACTGGTGTCTGAGATTTACGACGCCTTATACGGGGCCCTCACCAGCGCCATGAAAGACGAGGTGGGCTCCCAGCTCACGGCCAAGCTGATTCAAGATATTGGTGATAGCTTCCGCCGTGAGATTCAGCAGGGGAACGCCGACGAGGAGATCGCCGATTTAGTGGCGGTTTGGCTGGATGAAGTTAAGATTAACTACGTTAAGCGGCTAGGGGAAGAGGACGTCGAAGCCCTGCGGGAGCAGACCCAGCGGCTGTACGCTATGACCCAAAAGTCCTCCTAGACAGCGGCCCAAACCCGCCAAACAAAGAAGATGCGCTAGTATGAGGTCTGAACGCTATCGCAGCTCGTGGCGCTGACCAAGTCGTCAAGGGTTGGCGATGCGTCAAGGCGATCGCGCCGAGCCTCGGATGGGCTGAAAGTGGGAGTTAGGCCCGCTTTTTTTTATTGCTTTTTTTCTCGGCTTTGCCGCAGCAGTAGCTCTCCGGGCCCCTAGACCCGTTCAACGAGATTCGTCTTTAAACCATGGCCCATCCTTTGATTCCTCAAATTTGCGACCTTGCTGGCCCAGTTGCCGCCAACTTGGGTTTAGAGGTAGTGGGGGCCAAGTTTCACACCAATCACAGCCCGCCGGTACTGCAGCTCAACGTCCGCAACCAAGCCGATGACACCAGCCTCAACGACTGCGAGGCCATGAGCCGGGCCTTTGAGGCCGTGCTGGATGAGTCAGAGCTGATTCAAGAAGCCTATGTGCTGGAGGTGTCGAGCCCCGGACTGTCGGACCAGCTCACCAGCGATCGCGACTTCACTGCCTTCAAGGGCTTTCCCGTTGTGGTGACCACCACTGAACCGGTCAAGGGACGCACTGCCTGGCAAGGACAACTGATTCAAAGGGATGAGCGTGCCATTCACTTAAGCTGCCGCGGACGCAGAGTGGCGATCCCCCGGGACGCCGTTCAGGAGGTCCAGCTCTCTAGCGAATAGTCCCCCTGTCGCTTTCGCCACTAAAAATTTTTTCCAAGACTTAACCAATATTTAATTAGAGCGAGGATATAGCAATGTCAATGGTCGAACTCCCTGGCCTGCAGGCCATGATCGATAACATCAGTCAAGAACGTAATCTGCCTAAATCCGCGGTGCAGGCGGCATTGCGGGAGGCCCTGCTCAAGGGCTACGAGCGCTACCGGCGTACCTACAAGCCGGAGGCCGAGGTGTTTGACGAGGAGTATTTTGACAACTTTGAGATTGAGCTAGATACCGAGGAAGAGGGTTTCCGTATCTTGGCCAACAAGATGATTGTTGAGTCGGTAACCGTCCCCGATCACCAAATTTCTTTAAACGAGGTGCAGGAGGTGGCGGCAGAGGCCCAGTTAGGCGACACGGTGATTCTGGACGTGACGCCGGAGCAGCGGGAATTTGGCCGTATGGCGGCGATCCAGACCAAACAGGTGCTTTCCCAAAAGCTGCGTGACCAGCAGCGCAAAATCGTCCAGGAGGAGTTCAAGGACCTGGAAGGCACGGTGCTGCAGGGGCGAGTACTGCGATTTGAGCGCCAGTCGGTAATTATGGCGGTGACCAGCGGCTTTGGCCAGCCGGAGGTGGAGGCAGAGCTGCCCAAGCGGGAGCAGTTGCCCAACGACAACTACCGGGCCAACACCACCCTACGGGTTTACCTAAAACGGGTGTCGGAAGGCTCCCACCGGGGGCCGCAGCTGGTGGTGTCTCGCGCCGATGCGGGTCTGGTAGTGTACCTATTCGCCAACGAGGTGCCCGAAATTGAAGATGAGATCGTCCGCATTGTGGCTGTGGCCCGAGAGGCCAACCCGCCCTCGCGCTCCGTGGGGCCGCGCACCAAAATTGCCGTCGATACGGTGGAGCGGGACGTAGACCCGGTGGGGGCCTGCATTGGAGCCAGGGGCTCTCGCATTCAGGTGGTGGTCAACGAGCTGCGGGGCGAGAAGATCGACGTTATCCGCTGGTCTCCGGACCCCGCCACCTATGTGTCCAATGCCCTGAGCCCGGCTCGGGTAGACGAAGTGCGCCTGATGGACCCCGATGAGCGCCAGGCCCATGTGCTGGTGGGGGAGGACCAGCTCAGCCTTGCCATCGGCAAAGAGGGACAGAATGTCCGCTTAGCGGCGCGGCTGACAGGCTGGAAGATTGACATCAAGGATTCAGCTAAGTACGACTACGAAGCTGAGAATGAGAAGATGGCCGAGCTGATGGAGCAGCGCCAGGCGGCGCGGGCAGCAGTTGAGGCGGAAATTGCAGAACGGGAGGCCCAGCTCCAGGCCATTGAGGCTCAGGAAGCCGCACGGTTAGCAGCCATGTCTGCGGTCGGCGATATCACCAGCGAGGCATTGGTCCCCGCGGAAGCATTGGTGGGGACCGCTCCTGCCTCAGAAGCGCCAGAGGGGTCCATCGACGCGGCAACTTTGACCCCTAGCGACGGGGAATCGCTGCGGCAGCTTGAAAACGAAGCCCAAAGCCCATCTCAATCGAAGCGACGCAAAGCAGCGGTGGCGCAGGCGGACGACGGAGGCCTGTACGAACCCTAAGCGATCGCCCTTGTTGTCGTTACTGATATAGGAGTGGCCTTGCAACCGAACTACCGCCGCTGTGTGAGCTGTCGCCGGGTAGCCCCCAAGTCTGATTTTTGGCGCATTGTGCGCACCCACCCATCCCATAGCGTCACCCTTGACAGTGGGGCTGGGCGTTCAGCCTACCTCTGTCCCCGCGAGAGCTGTCTCCGCGCTGCCCAGCGCAAGAATCGGCTGGCCCGAATTCTCAAAGCGCCAGTTCCTGAGCAGATTTACCGGGTGCTGTGGCAGCGGCTTGACGCTAGTCCATCTGATTCTGTGCCGGCTGACTCCACGCCGGTGGGTGACGGCGGCGGTAGCGATAGGGTTAGTATCTGAGTAGACCACTTGCAGTCAAGGGGCTGCAAGGCAGCAAGAGATTAGGCTAAAATTAAGCTCTGTGACTTGGCGTTCGGTCAGCAGTTCCACATCTGGAACTGATAAGCTAACGGTCTAGCTTAGATTTCCGCTGTCGTTTATGTAGAACAATCAGGTCGTCGTTATGTAGCAGTTTTTAGTTTGCATGAGGTAGGGATGAGCAACGACAAAGTCAGAATATACGAGTTGTCGAAAGAGTTAGATGTAGAAAACAAAGACGTGTTGGCGTTCTGCAATGATTTGAACATTGCTGCAAAAAGCCACAGTAGCACTATCACCGAATCAGAAGCCGATCAAATTCGCAAAGCCGCCGCTGGTCGCCCCGTAGCGGCGCGCCCTTCCGTTAACCGCGCAGCCGCTCGTGCTGGCCGAGCTGACTCAAAGCCTAGCCCTCCCAAAAAGCGCAAGCCCCAGATTCTAGAGCTGCGTAAGCGCAAGCCGTCGGACGCGCCGCCTAAGCCACCCGACGAATCTCCTGCCGCCCGCCAGCAGCCGGCAGCGCCGTCTTCGACGCCGCGCCCTGCAAAACCATCTCGCCCCGTGGCGCGTACTGTACAGCCGGCGGCAACGGTTTCCAGCGGTACTAACGGACAGCAGATAAATGGCTCGGGCCAAGTTGCCACGCCGCAACGCCCCGCCAGCCGGACTGCGGATCCTGAGTCGCTGCGCTCTGTTCCCCCGTCCCCCGGCATACAGCTGAAAAAGCCGTCGTTGATCTCGCCGCCGGTGCGACCCCAGGACGAGCCTGAGGTTGCCGCCCCAGCGCCCGGCAGCGAGGTTGATGTGCGGGAGAGCCCTCCAGCCCTGCGAATTAGGCCATCGGAGCCCCGTGAAGAACAAGCTCAAGAAGAGCGGCCTAAGCTGGCACCGCCGCCTAGGCTGAAGCGTCCGGTGAGCCGTCCTGTCTCGGCGCGCACTCAGTCAGACCAGTCCGATACTGCGGGCAGCGAGTCTGACAATAATTCCAGCGTGAGCGTCATTGATGATGTCAGCTTGCTGCGCCCCTCTCCCATGCGTCCGAAGCGCGATCGCAAGAAAGAGGTGGAAGAAGAGGACGAGCAGGAAACGCCGAAGCGCAAGGCCAACCGTCCGAAGCGCCGCGACTTAATTGAAGACGACGATGACTTTGATGAGAACGTTGCCGGCGAAGAGGGTACCGAGCAGGTCTCTGCTGAGCAGATGACCCTTTCCATGATGCGGCCACCCAAGCCCAAAGGATTTGGAGGTTCCCCTGGGGCCAAGCCCGCTGCGGCCAAGCGTAAGCCCGGCCCCTCTAGGCCTTCTCAAAACCGCAATAATCAGCCCCGCCGCGATCGCCGCGAGCAGGAGCAAGCGCCAGAGCGGCCAGAGATTATCGGCATCTCCGAGGACGGGATATCGGTGCACGAGCTAGCAGCAGAGCTGATGGTACCGGAGACCGACATCATCAAAACCCTGTTCTTTAAAGGCATTGCCACCAATATCAACCAAATTCTAGACGTCTCTACCGCCGCTGCTGTGGGTGAAGAGTACGACGTAATGGTTGAGGCGGAAGCCGACGAGGCGGAGGCCAAGAAGGTCACCGAGATGCTAGATGCTGCGGACCTTGAAAACCTCAGCCGCCGTCCGCCAGTGGTCACCATCATGGGCCATGTGGACCATGGTAAGACTACCCTACTGGACTCGATTCGCGAGGCGAAGGTGGCTCAGGGCGAAGCCGGTGGCATCACCCAGCACATTGGCGCTTACCACGTCGATGTGGACCACGGTGACCAAAAACAGCAGATTGTCTTCCTAGATACGCCGGGTCACGAGGCATTCACCGCTATGCGGGCCCGGGGTGCGCGGGTAACGGACATCGCGATTCTGGTGGTGGCGGCGGACGACGGCGTTCGTCCCCAGACCATTGAGGCCATCCAGCACGCGAAGGCGGCGGAGGTGCCCATTGTGGTGGCCATCAATAAGGTGGACAAGGAAGAGGCCAACCCTGACCGCGTCAAGCAAGAGCTGATGGAACACAGCCTGGTGCCCGAAGAGTGGGGCGGCGAGACCATCATGGTCCCCGTCAGCGCCCTCAAAGG
>JBCCAG010000101.1:0-8744 GCA_039814955.1 Cyanobacteria bacterium P01_A01_bin.135 | reverse complement strand
GAGGTAGGTTCATTCATGGGTCTAAGATTACGATAAAAGCGCGTTCGTGTGTCTCGGGGCTATAGCGTATCGTGGCAAGGCTATCCCAAGTCGTCCCAGATCTCAGTCTTACCACGAAATGCCGCTGCGGGAAAACCTGGGGCTACTGCGTCAGTGGCGTCACGGCGGCGTCACCCACTTCAAAAATTTAATCAACCGGGTTTCTATCCATGATAGACCCTGGTCCACCCAGCCCAGAATGGTCTCCAACGGATGACGTTCGTAGCCCAGCGGTGTTACCTGGGCCTCTATCCAGGTGGTTTGAAGATTGTTGGCTGAAGCCGAGCCCGCCGGGGCGATCGCCGCATCCACGCTAGGGTGGTCGGGCATCTCCTGATAGGAATCGCTATAGAGAGCCCCAACCGAGCGGTCTCCCAGCCCGAGGCTGTGGCCGCTGGCCAAGTCACCTAACGTTTGGCTGGTGGGCTCTTTGCTGAGGGATGGGTCTGAGAGGCCAGCGCGCTGCAGGTGACGTAAATACTGCTCAATGTCGTCTAGCAAGCTGGCGCTAGCGCTATAGGCGGGGGGAGAGCCGGCCTCTATTAAGTTTGCTTCTTCTGGGGATTTTGCCTCTAAAGAATCGGACTCTCGAGGCACTAGGGTCGCACTCTCGGGCGGTGACGGGTCATCGGCAGCGCCCCAGGGCCAAAGGCCAAACCACCACTGCCGCTGTGGTGCGGGCAGGGACGGCCTAGCGGGGGGAAGCTGGGTTTGCCGGGTCTGGGCCAGTTGGTTAGCGCTGTACCAGCCCTGGTCATCTCCCTGGTGGTCGGGGTCAATCCAGGCAGGGGTCGGGTCTTCTGCGGAGCCTGTGTCCGTAGCTGGGTTAGGCCGTAGCCACCCTGGCAGCAGCCGTACCCACCAGCTCTGGGAGGCCACTGGCACGGGGACCTTTGGCGAAAGGGCTTGGGTGGGAAGGGGCTGGCTAGCCGGCGGCAAAGGGCTTGAGGCCCTCGGCTGAGGGTCGGGCAAAGAATGGAGTAAGCGCTCCGGCAGGCGAGATTCTTGAAAGAGATCGATGGAGAGGGCTACGGGGCTAGTCTGCATCCAGGCCATGGTGCGCTGCCACAGCCGCACCGCCGGCAGCATGTTGCGGCGATCGCGAGGTAGGGGCAGCGGCGTCACGGACCGCTGGGCCATCTGCCGCTGCTTATGGGCCTGCCAGAACTTGGCTAGCTCTAGTACCAGGCGCTGCTGCAGGTAGTCCGCTTGGGCAGGGGTAAGCACATCATGGATGCTGTTGCCCTGATCGATAAGCACCAGGCGTTGGCCGCTCAGGAGACAGGCGATGCCGCGCACCTGGGCCGGTGACTGGGATGCTGGGGTGCTAGAGGCAGTTTTTTTGGCAATAGCTTTGGGGGTATCCGGGGCTGCACCTAGAGTATTTGGGGCTACCGCTGAATCAGCAGGGAGGGCGTTGGGTTTAGCTTGGGCCAATACGCCACTAGACTGGCGGATCAGCGGCACTGGCTTTGGGGTGGACCCAATCGCAGCCACCGGCAGTGGAAGGGCAAACAGCTCTAGGCTACGTAGGGTGCGGCGAATGGGGCTGTCGGAGGCCGGGGGCGTCTGCGGAGCTGCGACAGGGCGGCTAGCAGCGGGGTTGCCCGCACGGCCGGCGAGGCGAGGGAAGGCCCGTTGAGCGCTGCGGCCCAGTTGACGACCAATGATGCGGGTAGATTGAAAGGCAGCATAAAACGGATAGAGAACCACCTGGGCGCTCCACAGGGCCGCGAGCTGAGCCTGCCGCAGCCGCCGCTGGGCCTGATCTTTGAGCTTCAGCGATCGCTCCGATAAAAAGGTGAGTAGGCGGCTTTTGTAGCGGCTGGACATGGCGACCTCGATTCACGTCGCGGTTCGGCGGAAAACCTGTAGGATACTGTTCTGACGATAGCTTTTGGCGAGATCTGCCGCGCCAGGGCGCTATCGTCTTTATCTAGTGGCGACAGTCCTATTGTAATGGTCTACCCGTAATGTCCAGCGCCAGCATCGACCCGAATATTGACGCCGCGATCGCCGCTGCCATTGCTCGTCTGCGCCGCTGCTCCCAATTAGATTTACTCCCCGGCTGGCGGGGGCTGGAGGCAGACCCACCTGTGGATATTGCCCTGGACCCGCAGCAGTGGCCAAGCTGGAAACCGATGGTCCTTAACGGTAAAGGCCATGTGGCTTGGGGAGACGGCAGACAGGTGCTGTGGCTGGGGCGATCGCTGCGGGTGCCCCAGGCCTTGCCCGACCCCGAAGGTTACCCTACCCCAGGCCTGGCGCTGCGGTTGGCGCTGCGCTGGTGGGCGGAGGATGCTCAGGTGTTTGTAAACGGAAAACTGCTGCAGGCTGGGGATATTTTTGACTGCTTTGGGCGGGTGCTACTGTCTCCGGCGGTGGTACCCGGCGAGGTGATTCACATTGCCCTACGGCTGGTGAGTCCGGGCCATGACGCCGGGGCACTGGTGCAGTCCCTGGCACTGTTTGAGCAGGAAGACGCCCAGCTTACGCTAGAAGACGGCATGCCTGGCCCCGAGCCCGGCTTTGTGGCCAACGAGATGGCGGCGCTGCAGTGCTATTTGGAGCAGTTTGATCCAGACGCTCTGCCGACGTTGGCTGAGGCCCTAGGGCAGCTTCCCTGGAAGCATATTAATGGCAGCAGCTTCGATTCCGCCCTAGCCCAACTGCGCCGTCACTTGCTGCCTTTGGGGGAGCAGCTCCGTCAGCGCCGGATGACCTTGCTGGGCCACGCCCACTTGGATTTGGCCTGGCTGTGGCCCATTGACGAAACCTGGGAGGTGGCGGAGCGTACCTTTGAGTCGGTGCTGCAGCTTCAAGACCGGTTTCCAGAGCTAGTGTTCACCCACTCCACCCCCGCTCTCTACGCCTGGCTAGAGGCGCACCGGCCCGCTCTCTTCCGGCGCATCTGCGATCGCGTTCAGACCGGGCTGTGGGAGGTGGCGGCGGGGCTGTGGGTGGAGCCGGAGCTGACCTATGTGGGGGGGGAGGCGATCGCCCGCCAGGTGCTCTACGGGCAGCAGTATGTGCGATCGCGCTTCGGCCAGTACGACCGCGTAGCCTGGCTGCCGGATAGCTTTGGCTTTTGCGGCCAGCTCCCCCAAATTCTGCGGCAGGGAGGCATCGATTACTTCGCCACCCAGAAGCTGCGCTGGAATGACACCACCACTTTCCCCCATCAGTGGTTTCGCTGGCAGGCTCCCGATGGCTCCTCGGTGCTGGGGGTGAATCTACCCCCCATCGGCACCGACATCGACCCGGTGGCCATGGCCACCCACCAGCGGGATTGGGAAGCGGCAACGGGCCATCCCGACGCCCTCTGGCTCCCCGGTGTCGGCGACCACGGCGGCGGCCCCACCGCTGACATGGTGCAGCAGGTGCGCCGCTGGCAGCACTCGCCGTTTTTCCCCCAGCTCGCCTTTGGCCAGGCCCAGGAATTTCTAGACCGGCTCCCCCGAGAAAGTCTCCCTACCTGGACCCAGGACCTGTACCTGGAATTTCACCGGGGCTGCTACACCACCCACCCGGACCAAAAGCGCTGGAACCGGTGCTGCGAGCGGCAGCTCTACGAAGCGGAGCTATTTGCAGCGTTGGCTAGCCGCCTGACCGATGCGCCCTACCCCCAGTCCGAGCTCACCGCCGCCTGGAAGCAGGTGCTGTTCAATCAGTTCCACGACATTTTGCCCGGCTCTGCGATTCGCGACGTTTACGAGGCAGTGGACCCCACTTGGCAGCAGGTCGCGGCCACCGCTACCCGCATTACCGAGTCAGCCATGGCGGCGATCGCCCGCCGCATTACCCGCCCTGCTCCGCCCGTTTCCGATGCCCAGCCTTGGGCCGTGTTCAACAGCTTGAACTGGTCCCGGGGCGGAGTTGTTTCGCTGCCCGAGGGCAATTGGCAGGCCTATGACGAGACCGGGCCGCTGCCCTGTCAACAGGTAGACGGGAGGTGGCTGGCCCAGCTTGATAATATTCCCGGCGTTGGCTACCGGGTGATTTGGCTCGTACCAGCTCAGCCAGGAGTATCCCCGACCTTGGACCAGGAACCTCCCAGCCCGGAGTACGTGCTGGAAAATGAATACCTGCGGGTGACACTGGACGCGGCTACCGGGGCGATCGCCTCCCTCTACGACAAGCAGGCCCAGCGGCAGGTGCTCAGCGGCCTCGGCAACCAACTGCAGGCTTTCCGCGACCAGGGCCAGTACTGGGATGCCTGGAACATTGATCCCCAATACGAGCAGCACCCCATACCCGTGTCCCTGGTGGCGATCGCCTGGCAAGCTCATGGCCCGCTGCGGCAGTGCGTACGGGTAGTGCAGCAGGTGGGAGAGTCCCAGATCCAGCAAGACTACACCCTAGATTCAGGCAGCCCCCAGCTTACTATTCACTGCCAAACCCACTGGCAAGAGCGCCATGTGCTGGTGAAGGCGGCTTTCCCACTGGCCCTGGAAGCGCAGCAGGCAACTACGGCAACCCCTTTCGGTGTGACCCTGCGGCCAACCCAGCCCCAAACCCCAGCGGAGCAGGCTCAGTGGGAAGTTCCCGCCCTCAACTGGAGCGATTTAAGCAGTGCCTCATTGCCCTCCACCGGCTTAGACGAACCGTACGGCGTTTCCCTGCTGAGCGACTATCGCCACGGCTACGACTTCCAGCCCTCGCAGCTGCGGTTGACCCTGCTGCGGGGCGCTGTTTGGCCTGACCCCTTCGCCGACTGCGGCCACCATACCTGGCGCTACAGCCTCTATCCCCACGCGGGTCCCCAGGGCCTTCGCACCGTGCAGTTAGGCTACGAGCAGCATCACCCCCTGCGCCTAATGCCGCTGCCCTCCCCCACCCCCACCGCTGCCCTCCCCGCCTCAGCCCAGTTGGTGCAGCTACCAGAGACCGTCATCCTTAGCGCCTTTAAGCAGCAGGAAGTGGGGAAGGGCTACGTGCTGCGCAGCTACGAGTGCCTGGGGCAAGCTGCCACGGGCGAGGTACGAATTCGCGGCAGCGGCGATTCGGGTGATTTGATCGCCATGGACCTACTGGAGCTTCCCGCCGCTAGCGATCGCTCCCAAGTCATACCAAATGAATATGAAGATGCACATTATGGCTTACCCCCGGCTGTCGCCGTCCCCCTTGCCAAGGGGGACTATAGGGGGTCTCCAATATGTGCAAGCACACATGGAATTGGTATTAGTCAGTGGCGGCCTTGGGAAATTAAAACTCTGGGGGTAGATGCCTCCTGAGAGGCGAATTGACAGAAGCGGATTTGATAATACCAGTGGCGCTCAACCCTGACCGTTAGGATAGGGGCTGGGCGAATACTTGAGTCCAGTAGTGGTTGTAGTTGATGCTGCCCGTGTCGTTGGCCAAGTATGCGTATCCAAGCCCGATCTCCTGCAGGTTTGGATTGAGAATATTCACCCGGTGGCTGGGGCTATCCATCCAAGCCTGGAAAACCCGCTCCGCCGTGCTGAAGCCCGCCGCAATATTCTCAGCGGTGGAGCGAAACCCGTAGTTGGCTGCCGCAATGCGCTCGTGGGGCCGGCGACCGCTCGGGTCTTCGTGGGAGAAGAAGTCTCCCGTTGCCATATTCTGGCTATGCTGCTGGGCAACCTGGCTCAGGGTGGTGTTAGCCCGCAGTGGGGCAAGGTTTAGCTGTCGCCGGGCATTGTTGGTAAGCGCTAAAACTCCTTGAAGTAGCGGACTTAGCGGTTGGGGGCTGGGGAGGGAGGTCTGAGCGGCTGGGGTAAAGGTTCCGCTAGCGTCGGCAGTGGGGCGACTAGTGAGGTTGAGACGATAGCGCGTCTTGCCCCGGCGGCGCTTCACCCGTAAAAAGTAAGTGCCGGGCGACAGATTGGCGGTTAGGGTTTCGGACTGGGTTCCAGGGCGCTTTGCCTGACTCACAACTTTACGGGACTGATTAAACAGCGTGATGTTAGCATCCGCAGAGAGCTGGGACAGAGAGGCAGTGAGGCTGCTGCTGCGATTCAGCCTGAACTGGTAGAAATCGGTGCGATCTGAGCGGCTAACCGCATCTCTGAAGGTGGCCGTGCCTTGGGTGAACGTCGTTCTACGGGCCTTGGAAAAGGAATTACCGGCGCGATCTCTAGCCATGGTTGTCTTTCTTCAAAAAGATTCAACAGGATAGGGCTATCGTTCCGACCCAAATCGATCGCTATCTCCGTATAAATTTGTATATTTTTGGTGAATTTATCGATTAAGAAATGATGTTGATGGAGCTTCCCTCCCGTGGCATAGATACTTTTGTATCCACCGATAGGGATTGAAAGACCTGCGGCTGGGTAGCCATGGGTAGGGCATGCATTCCTGGCAAAATTGTCAGCGACAAAATTCGCCTGTACTATGGTACGGAGACACTATCGCTGCTTAAGTGGCAATCACCCTATCTTCTCCCGTGATCAAGCTTCTCCACCTGTCTGACATCCACCTGGGCAGCGGGTTCTCCCACGGCAAAACCAACCCCACTACGGGGCTCAACACCCGATTTGAGGACTTCGTCAAGGCGCTGCAGCAATGCATCGATCGGGCGATCGCGGAGCCCGTGGACCTGCTGCTATTTGGGGGGGACGCCTTTCCCGATGCCACCCCGGCTCCTCGGGTGCAGGAGGCCTTTGCCCAGCAGTTTCATCGCCTTTCCGCGGCGGGCATTCCGGCAGTACTGCTGGTGGGTAATCACGATCAGCATGCCCAGGGTCAGGGGGGCGCTAGCCTGTCTATCTACCGGACCTTGGGGGTGCCAGGTATGGTGGTGGGCGATCGCCTCACCACCCATCGCATCCAAACCGCGGGTGGGGTAGTTCAGGTGGTGACCCTGCCCTGGCTCACCCGCTCCACTCTGCTCACCCGCCCCGAAACCGATGGGCTTTCCATGGGGGAGGTGAGTCACCTGCTGATGGCACGGCTGCGGGTGGCGCTGGAAGGGGAAATTCGCCAGCTCAACCCCGAGCAGCCGGCGGTGCTGCTGGCCCATGTAATGGTGGATACCGCCGAATACGGCGCAGAGCGGTTTTTGGCGGTGGGTAAGGGGTTTACGGTGCCTATGGCGCTGCTGGCCCAGCCCTGTTTTGACTACGTGGCCCTCGGCCATGTGCACCGCCACCAGGTGCTCTGCGAGTCGCCGCCGGTAGTGTATGCCGGCAGCATTGAGCGGGTAGATTTTAGTGAGGAGAAGGAGGACAAGGGGTTTGTGCGGGTGGATCTCGCGCCAGGTGATAGCACGGCTACCTTCTGCCCGCTGCCGGTGCGGCCCTTTCGCACGGTGGAAGCAAACCTGTGTGATGCCAAGGACCCGATGGCCGCTCTCCTGGCTGCGATTCAATCCGCGGATTTAGAGGAGGCCGTAGTCCGGCTCCGCTACCGGCTGCGCCCCGACCAGCTAGACGCCATCGATAATGCCGTCGTGCAGGCGCAGCTCGCCCAGGCCCATACCCACACCGTTCACCCCGAGCTGGTGAGCCAGATGGCGACCCCCCGCTTGCCAGAGCTAGGGGATAGTCACCGGCTATCGCCTTTGGAGGCCCTAAAGCTTTACCTCGATCACCGCAGCGACCTGCAGACAGCGAGTGATGACCTGCAGCGAGCTGCACAGCGGCTGCTGGAGGGAGAGGCAGGGGAGCAGATCCAGGGCGATCGCGTCAAAGAAGGACGAAGCGAAGCCGGTTTACCCCTTGCAACCAATCCACCCAGCCAGCAGCTACGCCTGCTTTAACCATGAGAGCCCAATATGAGAGCCCGAATCGAGAACGACGTCGTTTTTCTACATAAGGATGATGTCCCGCCGTATAAGAAGGGCGGGTCAGTGGTGAGGAACAGCTATTTTTGGGCGCTGCGATCCATTGCGGGGCGAGCCTACCGGGATCAAGCTTGGGAATTTGAGTCTGACGTTTGGCTGGCCCTGCAGCGGATGCTGCTGTCATTCACGGAATCTGGCTATCTCGGCCTGCGGGAAACGCTGCTGGAATTTTCGGTAGACCAGGAAATTCCAGCACTGTTGAGGGCCGTCTCTACCTGGGAAGATGCCTCATCCGATGAGGATGATCCCTAGAGGCGAACAGACTAAGCAAAAGAAGAAGCGAGTTAGAAGGACCTATCTACTCTTGCTGCTCTTGCAGCCACGGGGTGGGCTACCAGCGACTGAGCCAGCTGATGCAGCAGCGATCGCATTGTTGTGCGGGCGAGGACCGCGTTATCCTAAAGTGCGGTCTTTATAGGACCTCTTCCCAGTAGCGATGCCATCAATTTGCCGCTCTTGAGCTGGCTTGAGGGCTAGTTGTAAGTGCTGGCTGTTGACCTCGAGCTTATGACCCAGACCACCGCGACGAATAACGCGACAAACCAGGTCACGATCATTTACTGCACCCAGTGCCGCTGGCTGCTGCGGGCTACCTGGATGGCCCAGGAGCTGCTGACAACGTTCAGCGAAGAGATTGAGGCGCTGACCTTGCAGCCCGCCACCGGGGGAAAGTTCGAGGTGCATGCCAGGGGGCAGCTCGTCTGGTGCCGTAAGCAGGAGGATGGCTTTCCGGAGATCACCGAACTGAAGCAGCGCGTGCGTGACCAGATTGCCCCCCAGCGTGACTTAGGCCATATCGACCGCCGTTCTCCTAAGCCGGCTCAACCCTAGATGGCCTCCGCTCCCACCGCGGCTTCCACTACCGCACCAACTTCAGTGCAATCACTGCTACCCACCGCGG
>JBCCAG010000428.1:0-4126 GCA_039814955.1 Cyanobacteria bacterium P01_A01_bin.135 | reverse complement strand
CGCCCTGCGAGACCAAGCCCAAACCTTCCCCGCAGCGCAAAAAGCCGACGCCCTCGACCTCATCGAGGACATCGAAACCGATATTCAAAAGCCCGAACCAGACAAAAGCCGCCTAGCCCGGAGGTTAAAGCTGCTAGGGGCGATCGCTGCCACCGTCGGCACCCTAACCAGCGGGGCAGTCACCTTCTCCAGCGATCTCAACCAGTTTGCGGGCAACCTCACCGAGCTAACCAAAACTCTGGGCATCCCAATAGAGCAGGTGCAGCCGCCCGCTGCGCCCTAGGCTTCTGGATCTAGAACCACTGGGTATGGAACGTACCTTCCATATCCACCCGCTGATACGTGTGGGCCCCAAAGTAGTCCCGCTGCGCCTGGGTGAGGTTCTGCGGCAGCACCTCCCGGCGATAGCTGTCGAAATAGTCCAACGAAGCGCTAAAGGCCGGCACCGCAATGCCAAAGCTATTGGCCACCGTCAGCACCTCGCGCCAGGCCTCCTGCCGATCCAAGATGGTTTGGATGAACTCGGGAGCCAGCAACAGGTTAGGCAGCTTGGGGTTTTGGTGATAGGCCGCTTTGATCTTGTCTAGGAAGCGGGCGCGGATAATGCAGCCCCCCTTCCAAATGCGGGCCGTCTCCCCTAGGTCGAGCTCGTAGCCATACTCATCTGACGCCTTACCCAGCAGCGCCATCCCCTGGGCATAGGAGCAGATTTTGGAGCAGTACAGGGCATCGCGGATCTTATTGACGAAGGCCTTGGCGTCGCCGTCGTACTTACCGCTGGGGCCCGTTAGCTGCTTCGAGGCGGCAATCCGCTCCTGCTTATAGGCCGACATCACCCGGGCGTTGACCGCGGCGAAAATCGTGGGGATAGGAACCCCTAGCTCCAGAGCACTCACCACCGTCCAGCGGCCCGTCCCCTTTTGGCCCGCCGCGTCTAGAATCACGTCTACCGTGGGTAGCCCTGTATCGGGGTCAGTGTTGGTGAAAATGTCGGCGGTAATTTCAATCAAGAACGAATCTAGCTCTTCGGTGGTGTTCCACTCGGCAAACACCTCGTGAAGCTGGTTGGCGTCTAGGCCCACCACATTCTTCATCAGATCATAGGCCTCGGCAATCAGCTGCATGTCGCCGTACTCGATGCCGTTGTGGACCATCTTCACGTAGTGACCAGCGCCACCGGGGCCGATGTAGGTAACGCAAGGGCCATCGTCTACCTGGGCGGCAATTTTGGTAACGATGGGCTCAATGGATTCGTAAGCGGCCTTGGTGCCCCCCGGCATCAGGCTAGGGCCGTTGAGCGCACCCTCTTCGCCACCGCTCACCCCCATGCCAATGAAGCGGAGCCCAGTTGACTCTAGGTCTTTAACGCGGCGCTCAGTGTCTTCGTAAAGAGAATTGCCGCCGTCGATGATCATATCCCCTTCCTGGAGGAGCGGCTTTAGCTGGCCGATAACGGCATCCACGGGGCCACCCGCTTTCACCATGACTAGAATTCGGCGAGGCCGCTCTAGGGATTCCACAAATTCTTCTAGAGAGTAAGCCGCTTTGATGTTCTTACCCTGGGCGCGCTCCGCCATAAACTGCTTAGTTTTCTCAGCGGTACGGTTGTAGACGGTCACTGGAAAGCCGTTGCGCTCTACATTAAGGGCGAGGTTTTCTCCCATCACAGCTAGGCCGATTAAACCAAAGCTCTGTGCCATGTGCTCTGTGCCTCGATGAATTTCGATAATCAGATTTCTGTTCTAGCGTAGTCACGATTGCCGATGATGGGGGGCGCTTCAAAGACTTTCTTTAGGCTTGTTGCCGGTTTTGTATCGCAACAGACTAAAGTATCGCTAGGGGCACTTACACAGAAGGGATAGCCGATTATTCTGAGGGGGTGAGATAGAGCTGCAGGGCGGTGGCCCAGACTAAGTAGCCGTCGTCATTCAGGTGCAGGCCGTCGGTGGTGAGCTCGCCCCGCAGCTTCCCGCCCGAGTCTGTAAACAGCGGTCCTAGATTTAGATAGTCCACCTCGGCGTCTTCAGCGATCGCCGCAATCTCCTGGTTCAGCTCGCGGATGTCGTCGTTGGACATTTCGGCAAACTTATCGGCCCCTTCCCAGGTGGCCGCTTCTGCTGCATGGGGCAAAATCGACTGCACCACAATTCGGGCGTCGGGGTGGGTTTGCTGTAAGTCCTCGATAATTAGCCGGTAGTTGCTCAGCAGCGTCTGCTCCCGAATGCCGCGAATCAGGTCGTTGATCCCAATCATCAGCAGAATGGTGTCCGGCTCGGTGTCCTCAATTAAGTCGAGCCGATTCAGCAGCCCAGAGGTCACCTCCCCAGAAATGCCCTGATTCAGCCAGCTGCGATCGCTGGGCAACAGAGCCGGGGGGAACCACAGGCTAATGGAATCTCCCATCAGCACGGTAAGCTGCGTGGTTTGGCGCTGACCAACGGCGATCGCCTCTTGCTCTAGGAGGGCAACCCAGTCTTGGTAGCTCAGCCGATGGCGAGGGCCGAGGTCAGGCGTGTTGGGCGAAGCCTCAACCTGTCGGTGGGTTTGGGCTACCGTCGCCAAGTCTCCTACCGCCAAGTCTCCTGTGGGTGCGGGGGAAACCCTGGCTTCCGCGGGGGAGATAGCTGCCGGCTTCAGGCTCGTGGATTTGGGGCGCAAACTCGCGTGGGCCAGCAGCCCTACCAACATCCCAGCAGCTACTAGATTGACCGCTACTGACCAGACGCACCACTTGGGGAGCCGCCGGGTAGGCTGTGAGCTACGAGCAAACCTCAGCAGCCGCCGGAAACGGCGCTGCGGCGTTGTGAGGGATAAGGGCTTTGCCATAGCTTACTATTCCCCGTTTGGCTTGGCACTTTCATCTATGTCTGATTTTATGTCTAAGTCTTCCCTACCTGAAGTCCTTAGGCTCGCATCAGTTGTATCGCTACTGCCATCTCGCGGCCCGTCGTCTGTGGCGGACGGGGTTGTGGCATAGGAGGACTGGCGGACGAGGGTCTGGTCCATATCGGCTCCAGAAGGCGTCGCCGATAGATCCGCTGCTAGAGATAGGCAGTTGCGGCCGTTGACCTGCAGCCGGTACTCTACATTATCCATCAGGCGATTGAGGATTAGCCAGCCATAGCCGTGCTCCTGCATAGCCTGGGGTTTAGGCGGCAGGTAGGTAGACAAGTCATAGCCCTCGCCGTAATCCCAGATTTCCAGTTTTAGATTTCGCCCGTCTAGCTCTAGCCGAATCAGCACAGGCAGATTGGGGTGCTGGCGGTGAGCGTGGCGCACCACGTTGGAGTAAGCCTCCGTCAACGCGAGGCGCAGCCGACTAGACTGCTGGGGCCAGTCAATGGAATCGCCCAGCTCCGCTTCTAGACAGCCCAGCAGCCAATCCTCAACGATCTTGAGGAAGCGAATGTCGCTGGGGATGTTGAGCTCTGTCTTCACCTACAGGACCTCCATTGTGAGGATGGTCTGATCGTCTTCGCGAGGGATGTGGCTGGACTGAATATGGTGAAGGATGACGTCCACATCTGGAGCGCCGTGGTGCTGCAAAATCAGCTTCCACAGACCAGAATGGCGCAGCATGGATGAACTGGGTTCTACAGCGGCTATCTGTTTGTGATGGCCCGTATGAGGATCAGGGTCTTGGTGACTAGCGCCGTTATCCGAGGGTACGGTGGCCTCCGTAATCCCGTCGCTAACCAGCATCAAAACGTCGCCGGGCAGAAGCGATCGCCGCCCCGCTCTGGCCTGCCAGTCAGCAGCGATTCCCAGAGGCACTCCCCGCTCCTGTAGGTAGTCTGGCTGGGGGGTAGCAGGGTCTTGCCCAAGGCCAGCGCCATGCTGCGCAACGAGCTTGCGGGACCAGACTACGGGATAGACGTGACCGGCGTTGGCGTAGGTGATCTCAGCGCGTTCAGGGGAGTAGCGGGCTAGCACCATCGTAATCAAGCAGTTGCTGCTTACCAGGCTATCCATCAAGCTGTGGTTAAGCCGCTGCATGATGGCATCGGGGCCAAGCGGTAAATCTTGAGATAGCTCCCGCCGCAGCACCGAAATGGCGCTGGCCATCAGCAGCGCGGCGGGTACCCCCTTCCCCGAAACATCTCCTACCGCTAGCCAGATATCGCGG
>JBCCAG010000590.1:0-3178 GCA_039814955.1 Cyanobacteria bacterium P01_A01_bin.135 | reverse complement strand
TTGGCTATGTGGGTGGTCTCGGTGGTCATTGGTTTAAGGCTCCTAATTGTAAAGGTGGGCAGTGGGTGAGCTACCCACCTGCGTTGCTTACTGTCCCGATTGTTAGCGGTTGACCGTTCCGTTCTCGTTCCACTGCCGTTCCTTCCCCGCTATGACTAGGTTTGCGGCACACTAGAGACCTAGGCTGTGGTTTCTACCGGCTAACAACACCATGGACTTCGAAACCGCCCTCACCATCGTGAATACCGTCATGGCCGCCCAGGGCCATACCCTGAGCGAGGCCGAGCTAGCGCTGCTTAAAGGAGCCTGGCACGGGCAAACCTACGAGGTGATTACCGAGGAGTCTAGCTACACCTCCAGCTACCTTACCCGCGTCATCGGCCCCAGGTTTTGGAAACACCTCAGTGAGGCGCTGGGGCAGCAGGTGAGCAAAACCAGCTTTCGGGCAGCGATCGCCCAGGCCCAGTCAGCCAATACCCAGCTCATCACGGCCCAATCCACCAGCGCCCCGCCACCCACGCCCCCAGATTTGCCCCGGCCCCAACTCGACTGGGGAGAGGCCCCCGATGTGGCCACCTTTTACGGGCGACAGCAGGAGCTAGACACCCTGCGCCGCTGGGCTCTGGGAGAAACCGCCAGCGGACGCCACAAGCCCTGCCGGTTGGGCAGCATTTTGGGCATGGGCGGCATGGGCAAAACGGCGCTATCGGCCCGGTTTGTGGAAATGCTCCTAGACCAGCCTGACTGCCCCTTCACCCACATCATCTGGCGATCGCTGCGCAACGCTCCCACCCTCAAAGAGCTGCTGGCAGAGCTAATTCCCTTTGTTTCAAGCCAGCAGGAAACGGAGGCGACGGCGCGGCGGCTAATGCACTGGCTGCGGCAGTCCCGATGCCTGCTGATTCTGGATAACCTGGAGACGATTTTGCAGGGGGGCAGCCACGCGGGATACTTTCGCCCCGACTACGAAGACTACGGCGAGCTGCTGCGCCAGGTGGCCGAGACGCGCCACCAAAGCACGGTCCTGCTCACCAGCCGCGAGAAGCCGGCCATTGTCGGTACCCTAGAAGGGGTGGACCCCTCGGTGCAGTCGCTGCAGCTCAGCGGTTCCCCCGAGGCGGCGCAGGCCCTGCTAGCGGGCCGCGGGCTGACGGGTACGGCGGCGCAGCAGCGGCAGCTAGGGGAGCGCTACAACTACAGCCCTTTGGCCTTGAAGATTGTGGCGACATCCATTCAGAGCGTCTTTGACGGGGATATTGGCCTGTTTTTGGCTGAGGACACCTTAGTATTCAACGGGCTGCAGCGGCTATTAGAGCAGCAGTTTGCGCGGCTGACGGCCCTAGAGCAGCAGGTGATGGGCTGGCTGGCTGTTAACCGCGAGTGGACCTCAATTCCCTCCCTAATCGAAGACATCAAGCCCTCGGTGTCGCGATCGCAGCTGTTGACGGCCCTAGAATCCCTACACTGGCGCAGCCTGATTGAAACCGCCTCCCTAGCTCAGGGTATTGGCTACACCCAGCAGCCGGTGGTAATGGAGTATGTCACCAGCCGCCTGATTCGCCAAATTGTCGAGGAGCTGAGCACGGGGGAGCTGGACGCCCTGCTGCGCTACCCGCTGCTCAAAACCACCGTCAAAGACTACGTCCGCCTCAGCCAGCGCCGCCTGATCCTGCAGCCCGTCGCCACCCAGCTCAAGAAAACCCTCGACACCCAGGCAACGCTAAAGCGGCGCCTAGGAGAGGTGTTGACCCAGCTGCGACAGCAGCCCACCTTCACGGGCTACGCCATCGGCAACCTGCTAAATCTCTGTCTGCACCTGAAGCTGGCGATCGCCGACCTAGATTTTTCCGAGGCGGTCATCCACCACGCCTACCTGCAGGGGGAAACCCTGCAGGGGGTTTCCTTTGCGGGGGCTACCTTTGTCGATGCTGCCTTTACCCAAACCTTCGGCAATATCCTAGCGATCGCCTTCGCCCCCGACGGTCAGCGGCTGGCGGCCTCTGACACGAGCGGACAGGTTTGGGTCTGGCAATCCAGTAATCTCAACCATCCCTATTTGCGGTTTCAGGCCCACGGGGACTGGGTTTGGTCCCTGGCCTTTAGCCCCGATGGACAAGTTTTGGTCAGCGGCAGCGATGACATTGATGACACCCTCAAGGTTTGGAGCGCCGAGACGGGAGACCACCTGCGGACCCTGAAGGCCCCGAATCACCAGGTGCGGGCGGTGGGCTGGAGCGCAGATCAAACCCGATTGGCCAGCAGCGGCGTTGATGGAACGGTACGAATCTGGGATGAAGCGGGGAACTGCTTAGCGGTTTTGACGGGGCACAGCAACAAGACGTCGGCTTTAGCCTGGCAACCTGTGGCAGAGGGGCCAGGCCTATTGGCTACGGGCAGCTCAGACGAAACCATCAAGATTTGGGACGTCGCTAGCGGCGAATGCCTGCGGGATATATCGGTTGGAGATTCTGTCTTTGCGATCGCCTGGAGCCCTGATGGGCAGACGCTCGCCAGCGGCAGTAAGGCTGGGGGTATCCAGCTGTGGCGCAGCCAGACGGGAGAATGCCTCAAACGTCTGGAGGGTCACCAAAACAGCATCTGGAGCCTCGACTGGAGCGTCAGCGGAGCGCTGGCCAGCGGCGGGGACGATTGCAGCATTCGCCTGTGGAACCCCGAAACGGGGCAATGCCTCCGGGTGCTGCAGGGGCATCAAAACGCGGTGCGATCGCTTCACTGGCAGCCGACATCGACTGATCACCCTAATCAAGCAATTGATGGAGCCAGAGCCGATCTGCTGGCCAGCGGCTCATTCGATCAAACCGTGCGCCTCTGGAGTTCTCGCGCCGACGCCTCATTGAAGGTACTGCAGGGCTACCGTAATTCGATCTTGGCGGTGGCCTGGCACCCGGATGGTCGGCTCGCCAGCGGCGGGCAAGACGGCCTGGTGCGCGTTTGGGACCCTAAGACGGGCGACTGCCTGATGGCGCTGGCGGGCCATAATCGGCCCGTTTGGGCGATCGCCTGCAGCCGCGGGGGCATCCTGGCGAGCGGCGGCGATGACCAAACCATTCGGCTATGGGACCTGCAGACTCAGCGCCCCGTTGCCACCTTGAAAGGCCATCAAGACACGATTTGGGGCCTCGCTTGGCACCCCTCGGCGGCGGTTGTGGCCAGCGCC
>JBCCAG010000446.1:0-4020 GCA_039814955.1 Cyanobacteria bacterium P01_A01_bin.135 | reverse complement strand
TGGGCTGCTCACTCAGCACCGCCAAAATAATTTCCTTGGCGGTTTTGATGTCGTCCCCGTAGCCAATGCCGATGTCATACTGCAGGCGGCGCTTCTCGTAGGCCGTGTTGACTGTGACCGAGTTGGTAAATAGCTCTCCGTTGGGAATCACTACCCGGCGACCGTCGTAGGTGCGGATAGTGGTGGCCCGGGTCTGAATTTTCTCCACCGTCCCCTCATAGTCGCCAAACACGATCTGGTCGTCGAGCTGGAAGGGCTCAGTTAGCAGGATTAAGATGCCGGCTAAGAAGTTTTGCAGCACATCCCGGAAGGCAAAGCCAATGGCCACACCACCAATACCGAGGGTGGCCAGTAGGTCAGCAGGCTGAAAGTTTGGAAATACGATTGTCAGAGCAATTAGCAGCCCCAAAATAATTAGCGCGCCCTGGGCAAGCCGGCCAAACACCAAGCCAACATTGCGTGACTTTTGCCGCCGACCTGCGACTCTCCTAACGGCGGAGCGAACAAACCGGGCCACGAACCAGAAAATAGCAAAAACAATGATGCCAAGAATAAGGCTGGGAACTAGCCGGATAGCGTACTCCACCATTGAGCCAATTTTTTCCCAGGCAACTGACAGTGAGATATCGTCCACGGAACTTTGTAATCGTAATATTTAATCCTACGCAGTGTAACGAAATATGTTGAGCGCCAAATCTGTCGTGAGGGTAATTTGACTGGTGTTTCTAGGCCGCGCCACGACAGCCTGACACCAAAGCTTCGTGAGATGAAGAACCGTAACGGGACCCCCTACCGCAAGGTGGATTTTGTCGCCCTTGGCGTTGGAAAGGGTCGCAGAGTTTCTACTATCAGAAATAGAGCTAACTCCTATGTTGCGGGGTAGGCTCACCCACCACAACTAGCTTGGAGTAATTCGTAATGCCACCGTTCAACCATCAGTCAGAACAAAGCCTCGAGGCCTTGATTATGGCTTTGGCCCAGCAGGAGGAGCCCCTGCCGGAAGGGGTGCAAAAACACCTCCATTCTCTGGCCCAAAACCTTGAGGCGCGTATTGTGGAAGTGCCTGTAGTTGCCGCTAGCTTGCCTAGATTAGACCAGGCTTACCAAGCGGCCTTAGCCAACCCCGCTAACGGGGATGACGGAGCAACCCTCGTCTCGGCTACGAGCGAAAGCCCTAGCGATCGCCTTTTAGAGCGCGCCGTTGAAATCTTTACCGACCCTGACCCCGTCAAAGCGGCCCAGCGCAAGCAGCGCGGCAGCTTGGGGCAAATCGCTTCTAATCCCCTCAAGCGCCTATTTGGCCAGGGATAGGCATTGATGAGGCTGAAATGAGGCTAAGGCGGACAGGGGGGTTAACCTCCGGCAATAATGGCAAACGTAGTTAGGCAGCTGCGGGACTGGCTGCTGGAAAAGCGACCGTTCCGCATTAAGCGGATGGGGAAGGATGCCGATTACTCATCAGAGGTCGGTGACGTCCTTGAAAGTTTACCCGCCGACTTGGCCGAACAGCTGACAACGCTGGTTGACGAATTGCCCAGTCACCCCGGCGACAAAGCCGCGGTTAAAGAGGCCTTGTCTGAGGCGATCGCCCGGTGGCAGGAGAACCCTAGCGGGACCAACAACTCTCTCGTCGTGATTGGCAGCCCTGTAGCGGCAGTGGCCCGCATCCTTACGGAGAGCTTGTCCCCTTGGGTGGAAGACCACGACCTGCCCCTACAGCTCTTAGATTGGGTCAATCGCCCCCTCGATACGCAGAAGATTCAGTCTCGGCTACAGGATGACCTAGCACCGGAGGAGGATAACGGCACAAGTATTGCGATTATTCCTGATTTAAGTTGGTGCTTCTTGCGTACCGCTGAGGGGTTAGACGGGATTGACTATCTGCGGGACGGCCTGCTCAGCAACCCCTATCAGTTTTGGGTGATTGGCAGTGGTCAGGTGGGCTTTCGCTACCTCAACTGTGTGCTTAAGCTTGAGGCCCACTGTAGCCAGTTACTGTTGCTGCCAAGGCTATCTGGAGAGCAGCTTAAAGACTGGCTGACGCCTATTATTGAAGCGCTTGACGTCCGTTTAGACGAAGATTCTATTCAAGAGCGGCTGCAGACCCTGGGGGAAGAGCAGCTAGAAGCGTCCTCCCTCAGCACGGTGTCAGTGCTAGTGGAGGAGCTCTGGGCCTCCATTAAGTCAGTATTTCGGGGTGTAAAAGACGATGCCCTCAAACCGCTAAGGCCCGACGCCTCGCCGGGCGTTGAGTGGAAGGACTACTTTGAGCGCTTGGCAGATCTCTCTGACGGGGTCAGCACGGTAGCGCTGCAGCTATTCGTTAAATCTATTTACTACGAAGAGATTGACAGTGAGCTGCAGCGCGAGCTTCTCGACGCGGTTGAATCGACGGAAGATTCGGTAGAGGACTACATTGACTTCGAGCCACCACCGCCCCATCGTATTATTGCTAAGCTGCCCAAGCTGCCCCGCTTGCCCCAGTTAGAGCAAACCGATTTATACGTGCTTTACTCGCTGCTGGTTCACGGAAGTCTCACCTTGACGGCGCTGGCGGAGACTTTGGGGGAAGAGCGCCAGCTTGTCAATGACGCCGTTCAAATCATGCGCGGGAAAGGGATAATTGAGCAGCAGCAAAATACCGTCAAGGTCAACCCGGCGCATTACCCGCGCCTAAAGAGAAAGCTGGCCAGTAACAACTTCATTATCTGAGCGGGCGAATTAGCGATGATGATCACCCTGCTACCCTTGGCCCAGGCTGGGAGAAACGCCGGCGAAGCGGCTGAAAATGCCGGTAAGGCCGCTGGTGAAGCGGCAAGCAGGACAGCCGGTCAAACCCAGCGGATTCTGACAGAGATCACCGGACCTAAGGTCATTCAGGCCCTGGTGATTTTAGCGATCGCCTATGTGGCCATTAAAACAGCTGACTGGCTCGTTACCTGGCTCTCGGAACGGGTAGCTAAAGAGATGCGGCTGCGGGTGATGCAGTTTCAGCCCTTTGCCCGCACCTTTGTCATGTCCCTGACGGTGATCACCCTAATGAACCTGTTTCTGCGCCTATCCCAGGAGAATGTGCTGGCGGTGACGGGCACCGTAGCGGTGGCCCTGGGATTCGCCTTCAAAGACTACGCCAGCTCAGTGATTGCCGGCATCATTGGTCTATTTGAAGCGCCCTACCGGGTGGGCGATCGCATTGAAATTGCCGATGAGTACGGGGAGGTGATCAGCTACGGTTTGCGGGGCATTCGCCTGCGGACCCCAGCGGACAACGTCGTCACCGTGCCCCATAACCATATTTGGACCAACTCCGTATCCAACGCCAACATGGGTGAACTGGAGGCCCAGGTGATCACCGAGTTTTACTTGGCTCACGAGGTGGACGCTGGGCTAGTGAAGCAGATGCTGTTTCGGGTGGCTCACACCAGCAAATATACTCACCTCAGCCTGCCGATTCTGGTGGTGATGGAGGAGCACAGTTGGGGCAGCTTGTTCAAGCTCAAGTGCTACCCGCTGGATGCCCGGGATGAGTTTTTATTCAAGACGGACTTGACGGTGCGGGCCAAGCGGCTGTTTGCGAAGCAAGGCATAGCCTATCCCAAGCGGTTTGATTTAGAAACAGGCTGATCTGCGGGAGTTGCCTGAGGTTGAATGGACTATTCCTGGTTCGCACTGTCATAGCAGCGGGGGCAGCTCACCGTCGGCACATACAGCGGCGACGCCTGCCCCTCTGGGGATACCGGATTTCCGCAGGCATAGCACAGCACATGGGTACCCGCCGCCAGCCCGTGGGTCACCGCCACTCGCTGGTCAAACACAAAACACTCCCCGCTCCACAGGCTCTGTTCCTCAGGTACTTGGTTTAGGTAAGCCAAAATGCCTCCCTTGAGGTGGTACACCTCCTCAAACCCCTGCCGCCGCAGGTAAGCGGTTGCCTTCTCGCAGCGGATGCCCCCGGTGCAAAACATGGCGACCTTGCGGTGCTGATCAGGATCTAAATGCTGCTCAGCGTAGTCAGGGAAC
>JBCCAG010000664.1:0-2760 GCA_039814955.1 Cyanobacteria bacterium P01_A01_bin.135 | reverse complement strand
CGACGTGAATTCATGAACTGGGTAGGCTTCGGCGCTCTAGCTACCTCCCTGCCCGTAGCGATCGCGGCCTGCCAATCTGACACGGCCACCCCTGAGGCCGAGACTGAGCCAGCAGCAGAAACCGCTGAGCTGGATGATACCCCCGACGCCGACGGCTTCGCTGCCATTGGAACCGTGACTGAGCTGGATGAGGGAACGATCGCTAAGCAAAACTTTAAAGGGGAGCAGGTGGCCGTCGTCCGGGCGGCAGAAGGAGTTGTGGCGGTGAATACTCTCTGCACCCACCAGGGCTGCACCGTCAAATGGGATGGGGAGGCCTTTGCCTGCCCCTGCCACGGCTCTAACTTCTTTGCCGATGGCACTGTGGCCACTGGCCCGGCTTCTGAACCCCTAGGCACCTACGAAGCGAAAATCGACGGCGATCGCGTGTTGGTCAAGATCTAGCGTCCTGCGCTGCGGGTGTCCGAGTTGTTCTTACAATAGGAGTAGTTGAAAAAGGCAACGGCATAGGGGTCTGTCGACATTGACTTCACCAGGAAATCCTCGTCTGCGCTAAAGAGGTCGGTGTTGGCAGCTCGGAACAGAGGTCGAGGATTAAATAGCACTACCTTATTGAGGAAGCGACTGTGGCCGAGCTAACCGAAGCTGAATGGGACCGTATCAATGCCCTGTTTGCCCAAGACCCGTACCGCTACGGCCTACCCCAGCGAGAATACGGCTCAGCCGTGCTCGCCTCCTTCAACATCCGCAAGCTCGGTAAAGTCAGCAGCCGCAGCGCCAACACCTGGAACTTTTTGGCCAAGGTCTGCTCCCACTTCGACCTGCTGGCCGTCCAGGAAATTATGGAAGACCTAGAAGGCTTCGATCGCCTGCTAGAGACCATGGGAGAAGACTTCAATGCCGTCGTATCCGATGTGACCGGCGTCTTCCCCGGCGAACGCGGTCTAGGAGAGCGTTTAGGGTTCATCTACAATACCAACCTGGTGAAGCGGGGTCCCATTGTCTCTGACATCTCCTTTGATCGCACCAAGCTGCTCGCTACCCTAGTGCAGCACCACCGGGAGCTAATTGACGCCCTGGCCCCCTACCTGGAGTACCTTGAGAAGCACGAGCGGTGGCAGCTGGCCCCAGCAGGGCCAGCCCCGCGAAAGCCCCGGGTGCAGGTGCCGGTCTTTTTGACCTTTATCCGTCAGCCCTTTACCACTAGCTTCTCCATCGTGGGCCATCCCGGCACCCAGCCCTATCAGCTGATGGCCATCAACGCTCACCTCTACTTCGGTGAGTCTATTCAGGACCGCCGTCAAGAGTTCGACGCCCTCATGCAGTGGACCATCGAGCGGGTGCGGGGCTCTGAGCTAGATGAGTACCCCAACCAGATTATTCTGGGCGATCTAAACCTCGATTTTGATAACCCGAAACGCGATCGCCCCCGCATCGAGACCCATATCAAAACCTTTAACCAAGATATGGAAAAACTAGGAAACGGAATCAACGTCAACTTCCCGTTTCTTGATGTGCATCCCAACTATCAGGAGCCATTCCGCACCAACGCCCGCCTCAACCAAACCTTCGACCAGATCGGTCTATTCAGCCACGATGCTCGCCTGCCCACTTACCGAAACAACGCTACCGTGGGTACCTACACCCGTGGCCCAGACTATGGCGTGTTCAACTTTGTTGAGCTGTTTCGAGAGGCCCTGGGAGTGCCACCTATAGACACCCTCGATCGCGGGCAAAAGCAGGCCTTTTTCAGCAAGTTCGACCATGAAGTGAGTGACCATATGCCGCTGTGGGTACGGTTGCCGCTGCCCAACGCCGTATGAGTCGGGGGGTTGTACTGTTCCGGCCCGGTTCAACCTCTTACACCGCAGCGCTGCGAATCCCGCTACGTCCGCCCCCCCAAATACAGCGCCGCCACCTCCGGGTCCTCCAGCAGCTCAGGCCCCGGCCCTTCCACACGATCGCGCCCCTGGTCCAGCACCACCCCCCGATGGGCGATCGCTAGTCCCTGCCTCGCGTTCTGCTCCACTAGCACCACGGCTGTACCCGCTTCGTTAATCCGCTGAATCTGCTCGAGGGTACTGCTCACCAGCATTGGCGATAGCGCCGCCGAAGGCTCATCCAATAGCAGCAGAGAAGGTTCCAGCATTAGCGCCCGGCCCATCGCCAGCATCTGTCGCTCCCCGCCCGAGAGGGTGCCAGCCCGCTGCTGCTGCCGGTCCGCTAGGGCCGGGAACAAGTCTAAAATCTCTCGCTTGCGGTCAGCCAAAGACCCCTGACTCAAAAAGCCCCCCATCTCTAAGTTCTCTTCTACTGTTAAGGAGGGGAACACATTGGAGAGCTGGGGCACATAGCATAGCCCCCGCTGCACAATCTCGTTGGGCCGTAGCCCCACCAAGCTCTGGCCCTTGAAGATAATATCTCCCGTATGGGGCGTCAGCAGGCCAAACACCGCCTTCGCCAGGGTAGACTTGCCTGCTCCGTTAGGCCCCACCACCGTCACCAGCTCCCCCGGCATTACCCGAAAGTTGATGCCCTGCAAAATATCGAGGCCGCTGACGTAGCCCGCGTAAACATTTTGCACCTCTAGGAGCGGCGCGGTCATGGCGCTATTCTGGAGTTTTCTGTAGGTCGGGGCGCTCTTCCGGCAAGATAGCCCCCTCCACCGGGCAAACCTGTAGGCAGATGCCGCAGTCAATGCAGGTGGCAAAATCGATCCAATACCAGTCGGTTCCCTTTTGGTTTTTGCCCGGGCCTTCG
>JBCCAG010000125.1:0-7801 GCA_039814955.1 Cyanobacteria bacterium P01_A01_bin.135 | reverse complement strand
GTTGGCTTGGCGTAATGGACAGGTGGCGATACAGCGGACTGTGGCGCAGCTGGTCGACGAGACGAGTGAGCACATTGTCTTTCAGGTCAAGGCTTACGCTGCAATGCCTGACCAACTCAACAAGCTCAACATCCGCGCCAGCGAGCTAGGGATGCTGGACCTAGCCGATGTCGACTTGGCCACCACCTACTTCATGCAGCAGCTCATGCTGTATGAGGCGATCACCTTCATTGGCTTTGGCAGCGAGACGGGGGAATTTGTAGGCGTCAACCGTTTACCTGGAGAGCGGTTTCAGCAGCAGATTGCCACTCGGGCGACGGGGATGGCCCTCAAAGACTACCTGCTAGATGACTCTGGAACACCCACCGTTCAGCTCAACATCGAACCCGACTACGATGTGCGGCAGCGGGACTGGTATCAGACGGCCCGAACTGTAGACGGCCCGGTTTGGGGAAAGATCCATCCCTATGTGTCCTCTCACGGGTTGGCCCTCTCGATCAACGAGCCCCTCCTTGGGGAAGGGGGAGAGCAACTGCTAGGGGTGATCGGCGTTGGCTATGATCTCTCTTTCATCAGTCAATTTCTCAGCGAGTTGGAGGTGGGGGAATCAGGGGAGGCCTTAATCATAGAGCGCAACGGTGATATCGTCGCTAGCTCCATGAACCAAACCCCGTACCAGCTTTCTGCAAATGGCTCAAAGCGGCTCTCTGTGTTTGAGAGCGATACCAAGCTGGTTCGCTTAGCGGTGGAGCGTCTGTTAGAGCAGGTGAGCAGTTTAGAGGCGATCGCTGAACCCCTACAGACCGTCGTGGTTTGCGAGGGGCAGCGTAAGTTTATCCAAGTGGCCCCCGTCGAAGACGATTACGGCCTAGATTGGCTGACGGTGGTAATGGTGCCCGAATCAGATTTTAATCAGCCGCTCCGCGACAACAGCCGCACCACCGCCTTACTTTGCCTGGTGGCGCTGGCGATCGCCGCCGGTCTGGGGATCATGACTACGCGCTACATCACGAAGCCTTTGCTGGCGCTGCACCATGCGACGACGGGAATTGCCCAGGGCCAGCTAGAGCAGCCCGATGTCACGGGCTCCAGCCGCGAGATCAACGAGCTTGCCGGTGCTTTCAACGATATGTCCGGGCAGCTAAAGCGCGCCTTTTCCGACCTGCAGAAGGCCAATGCAGCCCTGCTCAAGAGCGAGCATCGCCTCCACACGTTTCTGGAAGCCCTTCCCGTGGGGGTGGTTGTGCTGGAGGTGAACGGTCATCCCACCTACCTCAATGACGCGGCTAAGCAGTTGTTTGATCTCAATTCTGCAGAATCTTGGCCGGCGTCGCTAATGGATTTTTGTCAGGTATATGACGACGCGGCGCAGGAGTTTTGCTCACAGGACTCCCCCTGTTGGCATGCGCTAGCGGGAAACGCGGTGCATTCGGTAGATATGGAGCTCTATCAGGGACAGGGGCGGATTCCGGTCGAAACCTGGGCGACCCCGGTCTTTGATGAGCGGGGCGCGGTTGCCTACGCCATCGTGGTTCTTCAAGATATCAGTGAGCGTAAGCAGGCCGAGGAACAGCTCATCTATAGCGCTCGCTACGACAGATTGACGCACCTTCCTAATCGGGACTTTTTTATGAAGCGGCTGGTCAAAGTCGTTGCGCAAAAGCCTCCTCACTCGCTGTTTGCGGTGTTGTTCATCGACCTAGACCAGTTCAAGCTGATCAACGACAGCCTCGGCCATCTAGCCGGCGATCACGTTCTCGTCATCGCGGCAGACAGGCTGCGGGCGGCGGTGCGGCCCAGTGACATGGTGGCGAGGTTCGGGGGGGATGAGTTTGTGATTTTGCTAGAGGCAATTTCAACGGTAGCTGACGCTATTCAAGTCGCTGAGCGAATCTTAGCGGCATTTGAGCACCCCATTCTCATTGAAGGGCACCGCACCGTGATCACCGCTAGTGCTGGCATTGCGATAGGGCAAGCCTACCGGGACGCGACCGCGCTTCTGCGGGACGCTGACATTGCCCTCTACCGGGCTAAGGCAGCCGGACGGGCCCGCTACAAGGTGTTCGACCCGGCCATGCACCAAGCGGCGATCGCTCAGATGACGCTGGAGCGTGATCTGCGGCAGGCTATCGAGCGGCAGGAGTTCCTACTCTATTACCAGCCCATCGTTACCCTAAAAACCCGTCGCCTGGTCGGCTTTGAAGCCCTGGCGCGCTGGCGCTCACCGTCAGGGAGCCTCGTATCCCCCACAGAATTTATCGCCACGGCAGAGACAAGCGGCCTGATTGTGGATATTGACCTGACCTTAATTCGCATGGCGGTAGCGCAGCTCGCCCAGTGGCGACGGCAGTATCCGGCAGCGGCGGACCTGACGGTAGCCGTTAACCTTTCCGTCCATGACATTCGTAGCCCGTCCACCGTTGAAGGTATCGGCCAGATATTAGAGGAAACCAATCTACCAGGAGAGGCCCTCACTTTAGAGATTACGGAAACGGTGCTGCTCAATCTTGATGACTTCTCTCGACTGCTGCCCCTCAAGAAATTCGGGGTCCGCATCAGCATCGACGATTTTGGCACGGGCTATTCGTCCCTGAGCTACCTGTGCGGGCTGCCTGTAGACATGCTGAAGATCGATCAGTCCTTTATTCACCAGGTGCCAGCTCAGCCAAAAACGCAGATGGTGGTGAAAACTATTCTTTCCCTCGGTCGCCAGCTCCATTTACTGGTTACCGCCGAGGGCATCGAAGCCCCGGAGCAGCTTGAGCTGCTGCACCGGTTTGGCTGCCGGTTTGGCCAGGGGCACCTATTTTCAGGGGCGCTATCGGCGGAAGCGATCGCTGAGTTGCTGGCGCGGCCCGACGCCAACGGCACTATCTCTCTTTAGCTCGGCTTGGTATGTCGCTTGCCAGGACATGACACTGCCATGTCCCTACCCTATGGCTCTCAGATAACCCGCGCTTTGAGGAAGAATTTCATCTTGCAGTAAGCAGAAGACTCCTCTGCTGCCGCCTCAACGGCCGTCTAGCCGCAGCTCTCTTACGATCCCTTGAGCTGCAGATTGCGGCACTAGTCTGAGACGACTGTGACCAAATATTACAAAACGCGAATTTTACAAAGAAACATTGCAGGTGCTTGATCCCGCTGTTAGCGTGTGTTGGTAATTGGGTCCCACGGCCCTGCTGATGTCCGTCGTTTGTTCACCCGCTGATGACTGCCGCTAGCCAGCGCTCCCTCGCGTTTCGTTGACCATTTCCACAACGGCAACCGCTGTTGGCTCTCCCAGTTCGACATCAGACCAAAAGTTTATCCAAACACAATAGCTGCGTCTTGCCGGGGCTGTATAGCCTACCGGTAGGCGCGCCTCAGGAGGTATCTCATGAAATTATCTGGAAAAACCGCCTTAGTGACCGGCGCATCCCGCGGCATTGGTGAGGCGATCGCCTTGGAGCTGGCCCGCCAAGGAGCTAGGCGAATTATTCTCGTAGCCCGCAATCCCCAGCGGCTTGCCCAGGTGGCTGCCCAGGTCGAAGCCTTCGGGGGAGAGGCTGTGGTGCTGCCCCTAGACCTGACCCAGGTCAGAGAAGTCAGCATTGCAATCGCCCGCACTTGGAAGCGCTATGGACCCATTCATCTGCTGGTCAACTGCGCCGGGGTCGCCCACCAGCAGCCTTTCATTCACTCCCGTTTGTCAGATGTGCAGACGGAGATTGACACTAACCTCGTCGGGCTATACACCGTTACCCGATTTATTGCCCGGCGCATGGTGGCGCAGCGGGAGGGCAATATCGTCAATGTGTCGAGCTTGATGGGCAAGGTGGCAGCCCCCAGCATGGCCACCTACTCGGCAACGAAGTTCGCAGTGGTGGGCTTTAGCCGTGCCCTGCGCCACGAGCTAGCGGGCCACAACGTTGGGGTGACGGCTCTGCTGCCGTCTCTGACCGACACCGACATGGTGCGGGAGTTTGCCTGGTTTCGCGGAGTCGTGCCGGTATCCACCCAGGTGGTGGCTCAAACCCTGGTGCGGGGGCTGGGCCGCAACGCGGCGGAAATTTCAGTGGGCTGGCAAGCACGGCTGGCGCTGTGGTGCGATCGCCTAGCCCCTTGGCTGCTAGACCGGGTGCTGCAGGTGACATCCCCGTCTGTTTACTAATGCGTCGGGGCTAGGCGTAGGAAGGTAACTCGGGGCGTGCGGCTGCACGCCCTTACGGGTAGGGCCTACTTGCTGCCGTAGTAGAAGGCCACCTCTTTCTCTTTCAGGGGTGCGAACTCCGCCGCCTTCAGCTTGTCTTCTAGCTCCTGCTGGCTCAGGTGCTTGGCTCCGATGCGGACAATGCGCGATCGCATGGTGTTGGTGACGCCGCTGCGCTGCCGCCCGGCCTCCAGCGCCATCACTTCGTTGTATAGGTTGAGCTTATCTGCGGGGATAGGGCTACCGTCAAGGTCACGGCCCTCAGCGATCGCAGCATCGACCGCATCGGCCCCAGTCGTGGTGGACATGGCTTGGTTCTCAAAAAGCTACCAGCGAATTGTACAGCGCCGGCCCTACTCGCTGCCATCCACCCATAAGAGCTGTACGGCGATGATGGCAAACCCCAGAGCCGCCACCGCCTTGACCCAACGAATGGGCAGCAGCAGCGCCGACACATCCCCCAGCCATACCCCCAGCAGGGAGGTGAGCAGCAGCGCCGACACCGCCCCCAGAAACACCGGACGCAGAGAGGAGGCGCTGCCGCTGAGGGCGATCGCCGCTAGCTGGCTCTTGTCCCCTAGCTCAGAAATAAATACGGTGATGAAGCTTATTCCCAGTAGGTTCCAGTCCATAGCTCGTCTTAACCTGTCTTAGATTAGTCTATTTTATGACCTGTAGCGTGACCCTACAGCGTCACCACATCCCACAGCAGCAGCAGCGAAATTATCATCAGCAAGGCCCCCGTTGCTGTCTCTAACGTCCGGGTGGAAACCCGTTTGGAGAGCCAGCGCCCTACCCCAATCCCGAGGGAAGTGGTGAGGATCAGCGCTGAACCGGCCCCTAAAAATACCGTTAGCGGCGCTCGGGACTCGGCACTCATCAGCAGAGTAGTGACCTGGGTTTTATCGCCAATCTCGGCAACAAAGATGGTGACAAAGGTGGTGAGAAACAGCTTCAGCCCGCCCATCGACTTAGCGGCTTCGGTATTTTCATCCGGCGTAGCGCTACTCGCCTGCTCGCTTTCCTCAGCGCGGCCCGCCGCGTCGTCGGCCTCTAGCTGGGCTGAATTTTGAGGGGCAGGATCTGCAGGGGGCATAGGAGACTGCGCGGTTGGGCGGTCTTATTCTAGCCCGAATTCTGGCGATCGCCCTAGCCGTCGGCTGCGGGCTCTGGAGGCTGTCCGGGGGGCTCCCCGGTAGCAATGGCCCGCTGATAGCGCAAAAGCTCTAAACTGCGATCGCCATAAACGCTGTCTATCTGGTCAATGCAGCAGGTAATCGCAAAGTCATCTAGCTCCGCCGGGTCAATACCATACATCTCCTGGAACGTCTTTGCCTCCACCCGGCAAAACCGGGGTCGCTCGGCATAGATACGGCAGCGTCGTGACTGCGGATTAAAATGAATGCACCAGCCATCTTCGCCGACCATGCTCATGTAGAGCAGCAGTTCTTGGGGCGAAAGGTATTCAGCCAGGTCAGGGCGCTCTAGAGGCTCAAGGTAGCAGCAAGCCCCACAGCGGTCGATGCATTGCCAGGTTGCCACAGCGTTAGTCCTCTAGTATCACGTCAATCCACCAACATTATCAGTTCTCCACCAGCTAAGCGGCTGGCCACAAGTAAACGATATTGGGGTTCGCCCCCCGTCGGGGGCGAACCCCCTGATAGCGTCGCTTATTTATGCCCTCCTACCTATCTGCCGCGGCGAGCGGGAGGCGCTAGCTATTGAGTCAAGTGCCGTCAGTAAACATAGATGTCAAAGCGCGCCCTCTGTCGGGGCGCGCTCTCTGTCGTCTAACTGCGGCTACGTATTTGGCCCGCAGAGTCCGTAGGGATGGGGACCCGAATCAGGTAAGATTGGGTTGCAGATTCTGCCTAGCAGTCCCATTTTTGTAGTTTACGTTAGGAGTCGTCATGGGGTTTTTGACAAGCGCGCTGGACGGGTTAAACATTGAGGCTATTATTCAACTGACGCTGGTTGGCATGATTATGATTTCAGGCCCCATCGTTATCTTTCTTCTTGCCGCCAGCCGAGGCGATTTGTAGAGGGGAAATAGTCTAGACAGGTGCTAAATATGCCGTATACCGGCAGTGACATACGGCATATTTAGATTTCTAACGTTTTAACAGGGATTGATCTGTTTCATCACATCCTCACGAAAACTTTCCCGAGATTTCCAGAGCGAGATGTTAAGATTGCGGTGACCGCGCTCTGAGGGTTTGACGTGACTCATTCTGCAACGCTGACGCTCCAGCCGCCAATGCCTCAGCTTGTTGATAACAGCCGGCTGCGGCTGTTTTCAGGTTCATCTAATGCTGTCTTGGCTCAAGAGGTTGCCCGCTATTTGGGGATGGACCTAGGGCCGATGGTTCGCCAGCGATTCGCCGACGGCGAGCTATATGTCCAGATTCAAGAATCGATTCGGGGCTGCGATGTCTACTTGATTCAGCCCACCAGCCATCCGGTGAATGACCACCTGATGGAGCTCCTAATTATGGTGGATGCCTGCCGCCGGGCATCGGCCCGTCAGATTACGGCGGTACTGCCCTACTACGGCTATGCCCGTGCTGACCGCAAGACGGCGGGTCGCGAGTCGATTACCGCGAAGCTAGTGGCGAACCTCATTACCCAAGCCGGGGCAAACCGTATCCTGGCCATGGACCTGCACTCTGCCCAAATCCAGGGCTATTTTGACATCCCCTTCGACCATGTGTATGGCTCCCCGGTGATTCTCGAATACTTAGCTAGCAAAAAACTTTCTGATTTAGTTGTGGTGTCGCCCGATGTGGGCGGTGTGGCCCGGGCCCGGGCCTTTGCCAAAAAGCTAGACGATGCGCCCCTTGCCATTATTGATAAGCGCCGCCAGGCCCACAACGTCGCCGAGGTGATGAACGTCATCGGTGATGTGGCCGGTAAAACCGCCGTCTTAGTAGACGATATGATCGATACGGCGGGTACCATCTGCGAGGGGGCCAAGCTGCTGCGGGAGGAGGGGGCACGCCAGGTGTATGCCTGCGCTACTCATCCGGTGTTTTCGCCCCCCGCCGTTGAGCGACTTTCCAGCGGTTTGTTTGAGGAAGTGATCGTCACCAACACTATTCCGCTGCCGGATACAAAGCAGTTTGACCAGTTGACGGTGTTGTCAGTGGCTAACCTCCTGGGCGAAACCATCTGGCGCATTCATGAGGACAGTTCGGTGAGCAGCATGTTCCGGTAAGTTGTGGGACTGAGAACCGCGATAGGCTAGGGCTTAAACGCTGATAGCAAGATCTCCTGTAAGGTATCGATCTGCTGCTGTTTTTGCTGGGTCATGCGTTTAAAGGTCTGGGCATTTTGCAAGGCGATGCCCACCTGAATGTTGAATGCCGCCATAAATTGGCGATCGCTAGCGTCAAAGCTAGCTTTCCAGCAGTCGGGAACCTCGGGCCAGCGGGCCGGGTCGTAGTGGGAACGGTGGCCGCGCCGCTGCTTATTGACGAGCTGGGTCACGGCCACCAGCTCACCTTTTTGGTTAAATACGGGCATGCATAACAGGCTGCAGGTGCGGTAGCCGGTTTTCTCGTCAGTTTGCTTAGCGGTATCGGAGTTGGGGTGGTTGTAGAGGTCGAAGGGGAT
>JBCCAG010000691.1:0-2662 GCA_039814955.1 Cyanobacteria bacterium P01_A01_bin.135 | reverse complement strand
AGCTCAATCACCTCGTAGGGTTTGGGGCTAGTGAACTGGGCGATCGCCAAATCCACATCCCGAATGTGGACCACCTTGTCAAATTCCAGGGGATGCATGTCGCCATCGCTGGTGACAATGTCGTACTCATCGGGGCTGGGCACCACATGCTTGGCCGTCAGCAGGCAGTAGGTGTCGCCCCGCTTGCCGATTAGCACCCCGGAACCGGAGTTTTGGCCAATGATTTGCACGGTGGTTTGGCTGGCGATCGCGCTGAGGCGGGCGGTGTTGGATTGGGCAGCCAGGTAGGATGGGGCGATGGCCGCTCCGGCGGCGGCGAGACCTGCCAGGGCGAGAAGGGAATAACGTCGGACCATGGGGCAACCTCCTGCCATGGGAATACAGGGTATTAGGGACTAATGCGCTAACTGGGATCTGGGCATAGGGGTTCCGGTTCGCCGCTCAGGTACTGGTCAAACCCGATATACAGGCGGCAACCAGTCTCCTCAATCTGCCGCACGATGGGGGAGCGAATCCGCAGGATGCGGGTCAGCTGCAGGGGCGGCCGGTCCTCTGGAACTCCCGGCTCTCCTGGCTTGAGGGGAAACAGGGCCTCTAGACATCCCCCTGACAGGGCATCGGCAACGCAGGCCACCGGACGGCGGTTCATGCGTCCGGTGGTCAGGTAGGTCAACTGCTGGTTTTGGTGGTAGGTCTGGAAGCGTTCCGTGGCCTGCTCGCAGAGGGTTGGGGCCGATAGCTCAGAGGTGTCGATGTCAGCCGCATTCCAGAAGATAATCGGGGTGACCATCCCGTCGGGGGTGCGGGCCACGGTGGCAAGGCGATCGCCCTGTAGCTCGCAGGAGAACTGAAGCACCGGGCTAGGCGGCGCTGAGGGTGCGACTTCTAGAGCGTTTTTGGGCTGGGCCGTGACGAGGATGGCGATCTCCCAAAGGGTCAGCAGCGATACAAGCAGAGGGCTCATAGCCTGGGGGCGGGTTTGCAGCAGTACATCACGAGGGCGTAGCGTAGCTTCTATTATTCACTGACCATCTACAACATCGGGCTGAAATTAACGCAGCGTAGAAAATTCTTAATAGTTGGCTACAGGCCGTTACCGATCAAGATGAAGGGAGCCCAGTAGTAGGGGTGGCTGAGATCGCCAGAGATCGGGATGGCTGCTGGGGTGCGGGGCCGGAGGGTGACGCCACGCTCAGCATCAGCATCGGCCTGGAGCTGCTGGCCGGTAATCAGGGCGACTTGGGCCTGCTGTAGGGCTTCGGCTTTGGTCATGCCGTCGGCCAGCAGGGCTTGGTAGAAGTGGGTCATCAGCGCCTGGGTACCGCCGTCGCTCACGGCCCAGAGGGAAGCAACGACGGCGCGGGCCCCGGCATCCTGCATCAGGTAACCGAAGCCGAGAATCTCTTCACCGGTCTCATCCTGGATAGCGCCACTGCCCGTTTCGCAGGCGCTCAGCACAATCAGATCAATGCTGCGGAGGCGTCCTCGCCAGTTCCGCAATTCGGCCAGCGTCAGGCGATCGCCGTCGCCAAACATAATGAACGAGTCCAGCGGCGCATCCACGAGCAAAGCGGCGTGGGTCGCAAAGTGGATAATCGTGTGATCGTTCAGCAGTGGGGCGATGGCGCGGCGGCTGAAGTCCGTATCAAAAAAAGACTGAGTGGGGAAAAACTGGCTGAGCAGGTCCACCTCTACCCCGGCGTAGGGCAATCCGCTAAACTCCAGCGTTCGATCTAAAACAGGTACCTGGAAGTTGCCCTGGCTAAATGCGCCTGCCAAAACGGAGGGAGCGGGGCTAGGGTGCAGGTGCAGGTCCATTAAGCTCGCTGCCGTAATATGGTTGACCTGATAGCGCTGGGCTAGCCAATCCTCCCCGTCATGTAGGGCCGCTAGGGGAATGTAGCGCAGGGGGCCATCGGGGGCATAGAGCAGCGTCTGCACTGCCATGTTGTCCATCACGTCGCTGATGGGGGCAAACAGCCATTGGTATAGCGCTTGCGCTAAGGGGCGGGGGTCGAGGCTAGGGTCCCTAAGAGCAGTTTGGAACTCAAAGATTTTCTGGACAAGCTCGCGGCGCGAGACGGGCACACCGTAGTGGATGGGTGGTCCTTGGGCGGTTACCAGCACGAGCTCTAGGCGGTCCTCTAAAATCAGCGGATAGAGCAGCGCCGCGTCTCCAATATCTACCAGGTTGTCCTGCAAGTTAGGAAAGCGATCTAGCTCGGTGAGCAAGTCCTGGCGCTGGGCCGTCTGACTAAGCTGCTCAAGCTGCCGTTGAACCGGTTGACTATTTACGAAGTCAATGAACTGGCTCAGCAGTTGACCCTGCCGTTGCTCAAGCTCCACAATGCGCTGATTCTGCGCGTCGGAGCGGGTCTGTGGGGCCGCTTGTCGCAGCGCCTGCAGCTCTTCTGCAACGGCAATGGCGCGGTCGAGCTGCTGTTGACTGGCCTGCCAAATCTCCGTTTCCGGCCCCAGCAGGGGCACGGTGCTATCGAGCCCGTTGCGGCGCAGCCCCTCTAGAGAGTTGTCGAGCTCCTGCACTTTAAGCAAGTCTAAAACCCGCTGCGCTTCTAGAACGCGCTCCTGCTGCAGTAGCAAATCGGCTAGCTGCCGGTAGGTGTCGGCTACCGTATTCGCATAGCGCTCCTGAGCTTTTCTT
>JBCCAG010000175.1:0-6593 GCA_039814955.1 Cyanobacteria bacterium P01_A01_bin.135 | reverse complement strand
CCATTCCCGAGAAACGGCGGGGCGGCTGCAGGAGGGCCCCACGGGCAACGCCCGCTGCCTCAGCTACCACTACCCCCCCATTGTGCGCATGACCAACACCTGGATTGCCCGGGGAGACACGCCGGTCCAAAGCATGCTAGATGGCATTCCTCGGGGAGTGTACGCTCGCAACTGGCTGGGGGGGATGACCAATGGCGAGCAGTTTACCTTTACGGCGGCAGAGGCCTGGATGATTCGAGACGGCAAGCTGGCGGAGCCCGTTCGGGATGTCACCCTATCGGGCAACGTGTTTAGCACCCTGGCCGACATCGAAGCCATTGGGGATGACTTTTACTGGGATGAGTCCGGCGGCTGCAGCAAAGAAGAGCAGAGCGGCCTACCGGTTGGCTGCGGAGGCCCCAGCCTGCGGATTCGTAACGTCGTGGTTGGCGGCGACTTGGGGAAACAGGGCAGTTTCAATGGCAGCGATCGCCTGGCCTAGGTCATCGTTGATCACCTGCAGGTCAAACTCGTCCGCCGCCAGAATTTCTGCCCGGGCCCGCTCCAGCCGCTTTTCAATGGCGAGGCTGGATTCCGTTCCCCGCCGCCGCAGCCGCCGCTCCAGCTCCTCAATAGAGGGGGGGAGAATGAAGATGGTAAAGGCTTCGGGAAACAGCTGGCGCACCTGCCGTGCCCCCACCAGCTCAATTTCTAGCACCACCGAGCGCCCCGCCCCAATGTTCGCTTCCACCGGCTGGCGGGGGGTGCCGTAGTAGTTACCAGCAAACTCCGCCCACTCTAAAAGCTGCTGGCCGCTGCGCAGCGACTCAAACTGCTCGCGGCTCAAGAAGATATAGTCCTGGCCGTCCACTTCCCCTTCGCGGGGCGATCGCGTAGTGGCCGATATGGATAGCACTAGCTGGGGGTGCCGCTGGAGCAGCAGCTGCAGCAAGGTTCCCTTGCCGACGCCACTGGGCCCCGTCAAAACAATAAGCTGGCCCGCCGATTGGCTTTCCCCATGGTGCATAACAAACCGCTGAATCACAATAAACCTAAACGACGGACAGGGCTGGCGCACAGCGGCCCAGAATCTGCCGCAGCACCATCGCCGTCCAGTCCACATCCGCTTCGGTGGTGTGGCGACCCAGGGTTAGGCGAATGCCACATTTGGCAGCGCGATCGCTGTAGCCCATGGCCTTGAGAATTGGGCTGGGGGACAGCTTGCCGCTGTGGCAGGCGGAGCCAGCGCTGATGCCGATGCCCGCTAGGGCCAACTGCCGTACCAGGGTTTTGCCGCTGAGCTGGTCGCCGTCGCCCTCTGGGAGATAAAAGCTGAGGTGGTGGGGCAACCGGTACAGGGGGTCTCCCGTCAGCTCCAGCCGCGGTTCGCTTTGGAGCTGCTGCCGCAGGCGGTCCCGCAGGCGGCGCAGCCGTGCCGTTTCGGTCTCCAGGGTTTCCTGGGCCAGGGTAGCCGCCACGCCAAACCCCGCGATCGCCGGGGTGGCCTGGGTACCAGAGCGGCGCTGGCCTTCCTGCCCGCCGCCCCACAGCAGCGGGAATAGGGGTGTCCCAGGCCGCAGGTACAGCGCCCCGGCCCCCTGGGGGCCATAGAGCTTGTGGCTCGACAGCGACAGCAGATCTACGGGAAGCTGCTGCACATCAATGGGCAGTCGGCCCGCCACCTGTACTGCGTCGGTATGGAACAAAACGCCCCGGTCGCGGGCAATTTTCCCTAAGGCTGCAATCGGCTGTAGGGTGCCCACCTCGCTTTGGCCGTAGATCACCGAAACCAGCACCGTGTCAGGCCGCAGGGCCGCCGCCAAGGAATCCGGGTCCACCTGCCCCTGGGCATTGACCGGCAGGCGGGTAATCCGCCAGCCGCGCTGCTCTAGCAGCCGTACGGGCTCAGCGACGGCGGAATGCTCGACGCTGGAGATGATCATATGTTGAGGCGTTTCGTACCGATGGGCCGTCCCTAAAATGGCGGTATTGTTGGCCTCAGTGCCCCCGGAGGTAAAAAATATCGAGTCAACTGGCGCATTGATCAGCGATGCAACAGCGATGCGGGCCTGCTCCACGTAAGTACCGGCCCGCACCCCCCAGGGGTGCAGACTGGAGGGATTCCCCCAGCCCTCCGCCATTACCTGCTGCATCAAGGCGATCGCCTTGGGGTGGGGCGGCGTGGTAGCGCTGTAGTCTAAATAGATTTGCATAGCTGGGGGGCGCTACTGCGAGAGCCGAAACACATCCATCAATATAGCGTTAGCCGCCACGCGCCTCACTGAGTTGGGCGAATCGTAGATGATCATCAGCGCCTCGGGGTCGCCCAAGCAGGGGACGAGGGCCAGCCCTTCAGCATGGTCTGAGCCCACGGTGAAGGGCAGATCGAACAGCACCTCAATTTCATCGGGCTGGTCAAGTAGAGAATCTGTGGTGCGCTCAAAGATATCGGGGATGCGAAACAAGCGCATCTCTCCCTCTAGGGCCATCGTAGGACCCCCTAGAACAATCAAATCGTCCCCCCGTAAACAGAGCTCTCGAATGCCCAGCCCGTTGAGGTTGAGAAAATGCTTACGATATGGGCGACCGTCTTCCGCAACGGGCCGCAGGGACAGCTCTCCTGGCGTTAGCTCCTCCACCACGATGTCAATCAGCATCGCCCACCCCCGCAGCACCGGTCCCCGCAGCCCCAGTAAGACCCGCTGTACCCCCGGCGAATCAGGGTCTACCGGACCCACCACCAGCCCTTCAATATCGAGGCCGTTGTCTTTGCTCGGTAGCTGACTGGCCACAATCTGGCCGATGTGCTCATCCCCCTTCAGGGCTTCGGTGAGGGCATTGCCGCTGCTGCTAGCAGAGAGACAGGCCCCGTGGATGACTTGATCCGGGTGGTCGGGGTGGGAGCAGGTGCGGTGCAGTGCACCGCCCAGCAGGGGGATTCGCCCCAGGGTAAAGCGGTTGGCGTCGCATTTGATCTGGGCCAGGCGCTGAAAGTCTTTGCCCTTGGGCTTGCTGCGCTTGTAGCTGTGGGAGCCGGTAAACCACAGGTAGGGGGCGCTGTAGGACATGCCTTCGATGTCGATTTCGTCCTCGGCATTTTGCAGAGTGAGCAGATCTCCGACAGCAAAGGCAGTATGCTCGCCGTACACCATACCGCCTAGATCCGTGAGGCGCTCAATGCTCAAATATTCGTCAGAGCTCACCCACAGGTGACCGTCGGCAGTCCAGGCCGCTGCTGACAGCTCATTGAGGAGGTCGTCGTCGTCACTGTCGAACTGGAGCAGGGCGCGGCTTAACAAAAACGGCTCGGACATCATTGATTACCCTCAACGGGCTGAAGATAGGTATCAAAACACCTTACCGTAAACTGCTGTCACAGCTCACCCATCATCTTCTCGCCCATCCCAGCATTCACATTTCACTGGGCAAGATCAGCGGAAACCTTCTTCCCAAAGCTGCGAGGTCAGCTCGCTCGCACTCATGACGTTGTGGCTCATCTGCTGCTGCAGGTAGTAGCGCCGCTCCATATCACTCATATAGGTAAAGGAATGGCTAGCCAGCAGATACACCGCCACCAGACCCGCTGCCGCACTGGACACCAAAAAGCCTGCCAGCATGAGGGAAAACTCGTGCCGGTCAACCGCTTCCTGCATCAAGTGCAGTGCCCAAGCAACTAGGCCAATAACGACGATGAGAATCAAAAACATTTCTTAACCGCTACGTAATCATTCGTAACATATACAATTTAGCACGTTTCTCTGTGGTTGGGGAAGCGGGCTGTCGCCAGGGTCTATCTGAGGGCGGATGCAAAGGCCAGCGCGTAATGCGTCGTCTCAAAGAGGCGCAGAGGCCTGTCGGCTTTGCCAGTCTAGGGGCGACGGACCTAGCCAGCAGTGATCTCGGTGGGGCGATCGCCGTGATTAGGCTACCTCGTGACTAAGCCACCTACGGACGCACTAAAACCTGCTGCTGGTGCAGATAATCCTTAATTTGCGCCACCGTCAGGGTGCCGTAGTGCAGCAGGGAGGCCAGCAGCGCCGCCTCCGCCTGCCCCTCGGTGAGCGCCTCGCGGATATGCTCACAGGTCCCTGCTCCCCCGGAGGCAATCACCGGCACGTCCACCTGCTGGGCGATCGCCCGCGTCAGGGCCAGGTCGTAGCCGTTTTGGGTGCCGTCACCATCCATGCTGGTCACCAGCAGCTCCCCGGCCCCCCGGTCGACTACTTCTTTTGCCCAAGCCACCGCATCTAGGCCGGTGTTCTCCCGCCCGCCGCGCACGTATACGTCCCAACCGGTGCCAGAGGCCCGCCGCCGCGCGTCGATGGCCACCACAATGCACTGAGCTCCGAATTGCGCGCTGGCGGCGCTGATGAATTCTGGATTGCGCACCGCTGCTGAATTGATACTCGCCTTATCGGCCCCGGCCCGCAGCAGGGTTTTGATGGTGGCTAAATCATTGATGCCGCCCCCCACCGTCAGGGGGATGAATACCCGCTCCGCCGTTCGCCGCACCACATCAACGATGATGCCGCGATTTTCGTGGGTAGCGGTGATGTCCAAAAACACCAGCTCGTCAGCTCCGGCGTCGTTATACACTTGGGCGAGCTCCACCGGGTCTCCCGCATCTCGAAGGCCGACGAAGTTGACGCCCTTGACCACGCGGCCCGCCTTGACGTCTAAACAGGGAAGAATTCGCTTCGCCAGCATGGGGGAGGCTCAACTGCAAAAATGAGACAGCCTTGATTCTATAGCAATCCTTCCGCGATTTGTGAGGGAAGGGGCAAGCTGCGATCGCCATATCCGATCTTAATCAAACGCAAGACACTGTTAAACTGTGAAATGGTTTTATCAATAGCACTGGTTGAAGGGAGCGGCAATGGAGATTGGTCAGCGCGTGAAGGTGTTTCGGCTGCGGGATCGGGTATCTCGGGATGTGGCGGATCGGTTGGGTAAGACCGGGAAAATTCAGGGCTTTAAGATGCTGGACGGCAGCACCGTCGGCGCTGTGGTGGAATTCGAGAACGACGAGTTTGCCACCTGGTTTTTTGAGGACGAGCTGAAAGCGGTGTAGCCCTACCTCAACGTCATGGCTTAAGCGGGCTGTGGCGTTCTCCCTGTGGTATTCCACAGCGCCAGCGCGCCCATACTTCGCTAGACCATCGGACTAGCCCAGGGGCCCTGGCTTTTTGACTTACATGTAATTGGCAGGAGCTGGGCTATGGCGCTCATCGTCACATATTTGGGGAAGGGCGGCACGGGCCGCACCACCGCCGCGATCGCGGCGGCAAAGCAGTTTGCGGCATCCGGCCAGCGGGTCCTGCTGGCGAGCCAAGATCCAGGCCCGGCCTTTGCGCTGCTTCTAGAGGCCGACTGCGGCCCCACCCCGACCACCATTGCCCCCAATCTAGATGCGGTGCAGCTTCAGGCAGCGGCGCTGCTGGAGGAGAGCTGGGAGGAGGTGAAGCGGCAGGAGGCCCGCTACCTGCGATCGCCCTTCTTGAAGTCGGTGTATGGCCAAGAGCTCAGCGTGCTGCCCGGTATGGACTTGGCCCTAGCTTTAAACACCCTACGGGAGCAGGACGCCAGCGGTAAGTACGACGTCATCGTCTACGACGGCCCTGGCGACCAAACCACCCTGCGCATGCTGGGGATGCCGGAGATTTTGAGCTGGTACCTGCGCCGCTTCCGCTCGGTGTTTTTGGAATCGGACGTGGTGAAGGCCCTAACGCCGTTTTTACAGCCCATGGCGGGGGCCGTACTCAACGTGGATTGGTCCGGCGGCAATGCTCTCGATCAGCCCACCCAGCAGGTCAACGGCATGTTGGACGAAGGCCGCATGGCGGTCGCCGACGCCAGCCGCGTGGTGGCATACCTGGTGACCACAGGGGAGCCCGCCGCGATCGCCACAGCTACCTACCTGTGGGGCAGCGCCCAGCAAATCGGCCTCACGGTTGGGGGGGTGATCTTCAACGCCGGAGCGGCTAGCGCCGAGGGGAGCAGTTCAGAGGTGAAAGCCCAGTTTGCGCCCCTGCCCGTGGTAGAGCTCCCGGCACGCCAGGGAGATTGGCAGCCTCTGATGGCGGCCCTGCCGGATGTAGCCAAAGCGGCCAGCGCCCCGCGCTCCGCCACGGTTGATCTTGCCGCCCGCCAAGTGAAGCTCTTCTTGCCCGGTTTCACTAAGCAACAGGTGAAGCTGACCCAGTATGGCCCAGAGGTGACCATCGAAGCGGGGGACCAGCGCCGTAACGTAGCCCTACCGCCTGAGCTACGAGGCAAGGCGGTCACCGGGGCGAAGTTTGCCGATGGCTATTTAACGATTTCGTTCGCTTCTTAGACAGTCTGCCTTCCAAGCAAGAGCGCGCTCCCAGTTAGGGGACGCGCTCTCAAACCCCACTCGTTGACACAGCGCCATGTCTGATTCGCCGACGCCGACCAATCCAGCCGATACCCCGGCCAACACTCCCGACGCTGAGCGCGGCGGTAAAGCCCGTCAGCTTCTCGGCATGAAGGGAGCCCAGGCGGGGGAGACCTCGATCTGGAAGCTGCGCCTGCAGCTGATGAAGCCGATCACCTGGATTCCGCTAATTTGGGGGGTTCTCTGCGGCGCGGCCTCT
>JBCCAG010000159.1:0-6877 GCA_039814955.1 Cyanobacteria bacterium P01_A01_bin.135 | reverse complement strand
CCCTATTGTGCTATCGGCGCGCGCTCGGCTTACACCTGCTTCTTGTTGATCCATCTGCTGGGTTATCCCAAGGTGCGAAATTACGACGGCTCCTGGAACGAGTGGAGCCGTCTACCTCATACCCTGGTGGAGCCGTCATCCTAACGCTTGCCGTGGCCTACCATAGGGCCATGAAGTCAACTGCACCCCTTACCCCTCAGCCCACCGCTGATGGCTCCTTCACTTTTTACTCTGAGGAGTTTGGCGAAGCGTTTCACAGCCGTCAAGGGGCGCGGTTAGAGGCGGAGCAAAAGTTCGTGGTCCCCACTCAAATCCGCCAGAAAGCTGCGCAAGGCCGCCTGCGGCTATTGGATGTGTGCTACGGGCTGGGGTACAACACCGCCGCTGCTCTAGAGGCCACCTGGCAGGTCAACCCCCACTGCCGTATCGAAGTGATTGGCCTAGAGCGCTCGCCCTCCGTTCCCCAAACGGCGATCGCTGAAAACCTACTGGCGGGTTGGAATGCTCCTATCCCAGAGTTGCTGACCCAAATAGCTCATCAGCCCCAGGTGAGCGGCGATCGCTTCCAAGGTCAGCTTTTACTGGGGGATGCCCGCCAAACCATCCAGCAGGTTTCTAGGCATTGGGCCGACGCCATCTTTTTAGATCCCTTTTCTCCCCAAAGCTGCCCAGAGCTGTGGACCCTAGAATTCCTTGGCCAGGTCGTCCGTTGCCTAAAGCCCAGCGGACACCTAGCCACCTACTCCTGCGCCGCTGCCGTGCGCACCGCCCTGCTCACCTGCGGGCTACAGGTTGGCTCCACCCCCGGCGTGGGCCGCAAGTCACCGGGCACCGTTGCTGGCTTCACCGCCACTGGGCTACCCCTAACGCTCCAAGAACAGGAGCACCTGCACACCCGCGCCGCTGTCCCCTACCGCGACCCAACCTTGACGGCAATAGCCACCGCCATTCGCCAGCAGCGCCAGCAGGAGCAGGCCACCTGCGAGCTAGAGTCTACCTCTCAGTGGCGGCGGCGATGGCTACGCTAGTCACCCAACAACTTGAAGAACTAAGGTTTTTAGCGCCAAAGCTTCTGTTATCAAAGTGGCTAATCTAGCAAATCAACTATTCTTAAGTTCTGAACTCTGCCCTTAGATCAATGTTGGCGTTTGTCTATCCACCTTAAGGTATGGCTGCGTGATGGTTTAAATCACGGCTGGCGCTATCGACACATCCTTTCCATGAGCAACAACGACCAAATTTCACTGCGCGTTTTTGGCCTGCTCATTTGCGTTCCCGGCATTATGGCGATCGCCTCTATGCCCGTAGGGTGGCTATTTGGCGAATTCTACATGACCATTCCCTTCTTAGCTACAGCCCTGGTCTCTGGCGGGGTTGGGCTGGGGCTGTACCGCTGGCTAAAGCCTTACCGTCTTGCGCACATGCGGCGTGCTGTGGTAATTGTGGCGGCGGCTTGGCTTGGAATCTGCGTCCTCAGCACCATTCCCTACCTACTGGTGGCCAATCACTTCAGCAACCTAGCCGATAGCTCGTCCAACATGTCTGAGTTTTTGGATCCCTGGAACGCCATGTTCGAGGCGACCTCGGCCTTTACCAGCGCCGGGCTTTCTGTCACAAAAGATGTCGCTACCTTGCCCCGCGCTATGCAGTGGTGGCGCTCCTTTAGCCAGTGGGTAGGTGGGGTGGGTATCGTAGTGCTGGTGCTGTCGGTGATGGACCCCCAGGTGAACCCGGACCGGCTCTACAATGCGGAGGCCCGCGAGGCGCAGTTTGCTGGCACCCTGCGAGAGACAACCCAGCGGATTTGGCTGATCTACCTGCTGCTCACCGCCATTAGCATTGGGCTGTTTTGGGCCGCGGGTATGGGGCTGTGGCCCGCCATCAACCACGGTATGACGGGCATCGCCACGGGGGGATTCACCATCACCCGGCGGGGATTCGAAGACTATGGACCGGTAATCAAACTCGCTGCCATCCCCGTGATGCTGATGGGAGCCATCAGCTTTTCGGTGTATGCCAACGTGATGCGAGGGCGGCTCTCTAGCCTGTGGAGCGACAGCCGCTACCGGGCCCTGTGGCTGCTGCTGATTGTTGGTGCGGTGCTGATGAACTTAGAGGTTTACTGGGACCAAAGCCGCTGGCGGTGGATTGACGGCACGTTTCAGTGGGTGTCTGCCCTCACCACCTGCGGGTTTGGAGCCGTCAACGAAGAGGACTGGAGTGCGACCGCCAGGCTGATGATGATTGCGGCTATGGTGTGCGGCGCGGTATCGGGGTCGACGGTGGGCGGGCTGAAGCTGGATCGGGTGGTGATTTTGTGGAAAGCCGCCGTTCGCCACCTAAGGATGGTGTATCGGCCCGCCCTGGAGCACTTTGAATACTCGGTAGATGGCGAGGTGCTCGATGAGGAAGATGCCCTGCGCCAGCTCAAGTCGGCGGTGGTGCCTGCCATGCTGTGGGTGATTGCTATTGGTCTCGGCTGTATTTTGCTCTCCCACGTCGCTGTCTCTAAGTCGTTTCTCAATATTCTGTTTGAAACGGCCTCGGCCCTGGGAACAACGGGCCTGTCCGCCGGGGTTGTGGATGCTAGCTCATCTTGGCTGAGCAAAATGACGCTGGTGTTGCTGATGTGGGCCGGTCGGCTAGAGATTATTCCGGTGGTGATTATGCTGAGCTGGCTCCCCCGGCTTTTTAATGGAGACTGGGATCGCCCAGGGCAGCGAGGGCAGCAGGGGCAGGACTCTGAGGTGGCCGAGCCGTTGTAGCTGCTATAAAACTACACAATCAATTTGGTATTGCTATACAACTGTAGAAGCAAACTACATAAGAATTATAGGACGCAGGAATGGACGTCAAGGGAATTGAGATTGCACAGCCAGACTGGAGCGGGGACTGCCTGGCCGTGGGCGTGGTAGATGGGCAGACCGCTAGCGAGTTCGCTGCCTTGGATAAGGCGATCGCCGGTACCCTTTCAGAGCTGATGGAAGAGGCTGAATTCAAGGGCAAGGTGGGCAGTAGCGCGGTTGCTCGGGTGGGCAGCGGCAGCGCCATCCGCAAGATTGCTCTGGTGGGATTAGGGGAGCCCGACAACCTATCGCTGGAGGGCCTGCGCCGCGCCGCCGCCACGGCGGTAAAGCTTGCCCAAAAGGAGAAGTGCGCCAAGCTGGGCCTCAGCTTTCCGGTGTGGAAGCAGGACGCGTCCCTAAGTGCCCAGGCGCTGGTGGAAGGGCTGGAGCTCGCCGCCCACCAAGATACCCGGTTTAAGTCTGAGCAAGAGGACAAAACGACTTACCCGCAGACCGTAGAGCTGCTGGGGCTAGCGGGCCAGGGGGCGGCGATCGCCCGGGCCCAGCAGGTGATTTCCGGGGTAATTCTAGCGCGGGAGCTAGTGGCCGCGCCGGCCAACATCGTCACCCCTGTCACTCTGGCGGACACCGCCGAAGAGCTGGCTCAATCCTATGGTCTAGAGCTAGAGATTCTGGAGCGCGAGGAGTGCGAGAAGCGGGGCATGGGGGCCTTTTTAGGCGTGGCCCAAGCTTCTGACCTACCCCCCAAGTTCATCCACCTCACCTACCGCCCCGACGGCACCCCGCGCCGCAAGCTGGCCATCATCGGTAAAGGGCTTACCTTTGATAGCGGCGGCCTGAACCTGAAGCCCTCTGGCAGCGGCATCGAGATGATGAAGACCGACATGGGGGGAGCGGGAGCCACCTTTGGGGCAGCGAAGGCGATCGCCCAAATTAAGCCGGATGTGGAGGTGCATTTCATCTGCGCCGCCACCGAGAACATGGTAAGTGGTAGGGCCATGCACCCCGGCGATGTCCTCACCGCCTCCAACGGCAAAACCATTGAGGTAAACAACACCGACGCCGAGGGTCGCCTCACCTTAGCTGATGCCCTGGTGTTTGCGGACCAGCTGGAGGTGGATGCCGTCGTCGATTTGGCCACCCTTACCGGCGCTTGCATTGTAGCCCTGGGCAACAAAATGTCTGGCCTGTGGACCGAGGATGAAACCTTGGCCAACCAACTGGCTCAGGCCTCAGAGCTTTCGGGGGAAAAGTTCTGGCGCATGCCTATGGAAGGCGACTATTTTGAGGGCATGAAGTCCGTCGTGGCCGATATGAAGAACACTGGCCCCCGGGCCGGGGGGGCTATCACAGCGGCGCTGTTTCTGAAGCAGTTCGTCAAAGAGACGCCCTGGGTGCATTTGGACGTGGCTGGCCCTGTTTGGACCGATAAACCAGATGGCTATCACAGCCCCGGCGCGACGGGTTTCCCAGTGCGTACCTTAGTCAACTGGGTTTTGGCATAGGGCTCTAGTTATTAAGTGGAGTGTCGACAGATACGAAAAGCAATGCTCCACGGCGCTGCTGAGTCTAACTCTGTCTTTTTAGAGAGATTTCGCGCAAATGGTTGGCACCGCCCAGACGGCTATGTTAACTTTAACGAAGAAGCTTGACATTAATGAGGTTGAATGCACATGGAAACTCAAGAGAACAAGTTTGGTTTTACCGGTTTCGCTGAGCGCTGGAATGGCCGCCTGGCTATGCTTGGCTTCGTCATCGGCATCGCCGTTGAGTACGCCACGGGTCAGGGTATCCTCGAGCAGCTTGGCCTAATGTAGATTTTATTGCAGGAATCGCCAACAGCGGTTCCTGATAAACTACTCAAAATATCTAGCGGGAGGCGATCGCCTCCCGTTTTTTGTTTCACTCAAAATCCAGTTGGAACAAGCCTGCAGCGCCGAGCTTCTAGTACAGGTCGGGCATGATTGTGTTAGTCAAGTTAGCGTTGAATAGGTTCGCCTGGTAGAGGTTGGCGCTAATCAACACGGCTTCCGTCAAATTCGCGTCGCTGAGGTTGGCCCAGCCCAAGTCGGCGCGATATAGGCTCGCCTTAGTCAGGTTTACCCCCCTTAGGGATGTCCAGCTAATAATGGCGTTGCGAATGTCCGCCCCGATGAGAGAGGCGTACTGTAAGTTAGCGCCGATGAGTTTGGCGTGGCTGAGGTTGGCGCGATCCAAGTGAGCGTCTTCCAGATTGGCGCTATTGAGCACCGCGTTCGTCAAGTTGGCATTATCTAGACGGGCCTGGCTTAGGGCACTGCCAGTTAGCACCGCGGACTCTAGATTGCACCAGGACAGGTCACTGCGCACCAGCCGGGCGCGGTTCAGATTGGCATGCTTGAGGGTCGCTTTGCCAAAATTGGCTTGACTAATCTGCGCCTCGCTCAGATTGGTGCGGGATAGATCAGCATGCTCAAAGTTTGCCTTGTTTAAGTTTGCGGCCCGCATCCCTGCCCCCGAGAGCTGTACCCCCCGTAAAGAAGCCGACGCTAAGCTGGCCCCAATTAAATTAACATCGGTCAAGACGGCCCTATCAACTAGGGCATGCTGCAGATTGGCCTCCCGCAGATTCGCCCCGGCCAAGTTGGCCCGGTCCAGTTTGCTGTGCATGAGAGTCGCGCGGCGCAGATCAGCTCCCTCCAGCGTCTGGCCGCTCAAATCGATATCGACCAAGTTGCATTCTCTGAAGTCTCGCTGGCCAGCAGCGTAGCGGTCCAAAAACTCATCTGCATCCATATTCACACTGCTGCTACGACTCGCGGTGGGGGCTGGTGGGGTGTCTACTGGCTTCAATTACAGCAATTCTAAGGGCTAAAGGATACCCCGATAGGTTGCCCGCAATTGTGTCCCTGGTCTCTCTTGAGCCAGATGAATCTAGATAGATCTTTGTCTCACCCTAGGGGAAGTAAAGCACTCTTCACAACAGTGAAAGGGATAAGGTCAGCGTAGTGCAAAGACCCCTGGCCCCATGCTTTGTGAGGATACCCTGTCGTGGCATCCCCCCGACACTGAGCACCCCAAACCATAATATGCGTAAATATACAGTAGCGAAGGCGAGCGATTTCAACTCAGAAGCGATGATGCTCGTCAAAGTGGCGGGTACACCGGTCCTGCTGTCCCGGGTCGAGGGCGAGATCTATGCCACTGGCGCCACCTGTCCCCACAAGGGAGCCTCACTGAATAAGGGGGTGCTGTGTGAGGGCCGCGTCATCTGCCCCTGGCACAACGCTAGCTTTGATGTCACAACCGGGGATCAGCTTTGCCCGCCGGGGCTTGATAGCTTGCCTAGCTATCCGGTCACGGCGGACGGCGATGATGTGGTGGTAGAGATGCCAGACGACCCGCAGTCCTCCCGAACGCCGGGGATGGCCAGCTATCGACCAGACGCTGACTCCCGAACGTTCGCTATCTTAGGGGCTGGTGTAGCCGGCATTAACGCCGCTGAAACTTTAAGGGCCTCCGGCTTCGAAGGCAAGCTCCTGTTAGTTACTGCTGAGGACGAGCTGCCCTATGATCGGACGGCTCTAAGCAAGCAATACCTGTCTGGCGGAGCCTCGGAAGACTCCCTAATGCTGCGATCGCCCGAGTTCTACCAGACCCACGGCATCGAGCTGCAGACGGGGAAGCGGGTTACCCAGGTTTTGCCCCAAGCGCGGCAGCTTACCTTTGAAGACGGCTCCACCCTCAGCTATGACGCGCTGCTGCTGGCCACCGGCGGCATTGCCAAGCTACCTCCTATAGACGGCACTCAGCTAAACGGGGTGTTTACGCTTCACAACCACCATCAGGCGGAGGCAATCTTGAGCGCTGCTCAGGACGCGAAGCAGGCTGTTGTCGCAGGGGCTAGCTTCATCGGCATGGAGACCGCTGCTAGTTTGACCAAGCAAGGGGTCTCTGTCACGGTAATATCCCCAGATTCGGTCCCTTTCGAAAGCATTCTTGGTCCGCAGGTGGGGCGGCTGTTTCAGCGAGTGCATGAGTCCAACGGGGTCACCTTTAAGCTGGGGCAGAAGCTCAAGCAGGTGAGTGGT
>JBCCAG010000607.1:0-3100 GCA_039814955.1 Cyanobacteria bacterium P01_A01_bin.135 | reverse complement strand
GCCTAGCGGCGAGACGGCTCACCCGCAGGCCATAGACCCGTAAGAGCAAGGTTACCAGCGCTATCCTTGAGTTACCTCCACCCAACAGGCTATGGCAACTCGACGCAACTTTCTTTTAGCAGCAGCAGGATTGACCGGAACAGTAGCCTGCCAGCGCGCGGTTCAAGACCCAGATCCGCTCCCCCAAGCCGATTTGGTCAGCGATAGGGCCGCGCTGCCGGTGACCATCGCCGCAATTCCAACCCGCCCCCTGGGAAATACGGGCCTGAGCCTGCCGGTACTCGGCTTAGGGGGCTCGGCCTCCCCGCTATCTCGCCCTGGCGCCGAAGCGGAGGCGATCGCCATCATCGAGCGATCGCTGGAGTTGGGGGTGCGCTATTTCGATACCGCTGCTAACTACGGCCCCAGCGAGGTTCGCCTAGGTAAAGTGTTGCCGGCCCACCGAGAAGAGGTGATCATCGCCACGAAAACCGCTGCCCGCGATCGCGACCGGGCCTGGCGGCAATTAGAGCAGTCCTTAACCCGGCTGGGAACCGACTACATTGATGTATGGCAGTTCCACGCCCTGACCCACGACTGGGACATCGATACGATTCTGGGTCCGGGTGGCGCGATCTTGGCCGCCCAGGAAGCTCAAGAACAGGGCATCGTCAAACACTTAGGGGTGACTGGCCACCATAACCCCGGCATCATCGCTAAAGCTTTGACCGACTATCCGTTCGGTACGGCCCTGGTGCCCGTCAACGCCGCCGACGTGCATACGCCAGAGCCTTTCATCACAGGCGTGCTGCCGGTGGCGCAGCGGCAAGGCACTGGGGTAATTGCTATGAAGGTACCCGCTTACGGTCGGCTGCTGAAAGACGGTCTGCTCAACATGGAGGAGGCAATGGGCTACGCGCTATCACAGCCAGGGGTGAGCACCTGCATCATCGCGGCGGATGACCTGGCGCAGCTTGAAGCTAACGTGGCGGCGGCGAATGCCTTTGCGCAGATGGATGAAGCCGCGATCGCATCCATTGAAGCCCGGACCGCAAACGCTTGGCAGAACAGCAGCTTCTTTAGGGCCTGGGGCTAACTTTAGCTACAGGTGACTCAGCGGAAGGCCGAGCCATCTATTGGGTCATTGATGGAAATAAAAACTCCCCAGGCAGGATTCGAACCTGCGACCAATCGATTAACAGTCGACCGCTCTACCACTGAGCTACTGAGGAATGCGTTTACTAATATAGCTACATCTGACGGGGTTTGGCAAGGCAATTGACAAATTTGCGGCTGAGCCAATATGCTACTGCGTCGGGCGCAGGCGTCGATAGCCATAGAACCAATGGGATAAGTCACTTGTGGGAGGGAGGTCGAACTTTCCCCCTTTGAGACAAGGGCATCACCATGGCCCTAGGTGCGGTGTTAGGTCTGATTCCCTTTGCCGATACTTTTATTTGGTCTAACGCCGCTGTTTGGCGCCAACGTCATTCTGCACTTCGCCACGGCAGCAGTTGCCATCTACTTTGGCTTCATCAAGACGCCCGATCTGCTTGAGCTTTCTGACGGCCAAGCGTAGATTGGGCCCGGCCCTTTAACGGGCGGAGGCGGTTGCTGCTGAGGTGGCGATCGCCTCTGCCTTGAGCTTCATCATCTAATAATGACGCTGCCATGCCCTGCCACAATCTGCAGCGGCCCCGCAGACGACTTCCCCCACACCCGGGTGTAGCGAATATGCTCATCTAACGCCTGGCCGTCGTAGCGCCCCCGCAAGTGTGCCTGCACTGAGACCACGGCAAACCCTTCATAGATACGGATGCGCTGCTCTGATAACGTTAGGTCCGTGAGCTCTAGCACTCCAGAGCGATGCATCGCTAAATCTTCCTCCTTGCTGACCACCTGGCCCAGATGGCTGGTAAATATCAGCTCCGCAGCAATTAGCGCATCCAATTCAGATACATCAGACGTCAACATTGCTCGTCTCAGACGCGCTTCCAACTCAGCAATTTGTGATTCAGACAGCTTATCCATAGCGCAACTCCAGGTGCCTTAAGCAGAAGCGATCGCCCACATTGATATATTCACCTTACTAAACATCGCTGCGGGCATTTGGCATTCGACTCTAGCCCTAACCCTCAGATCCTCCGCAGTTGGTGATTTAAGCGGGATTGGTGCCGCCCGGTAAATTCTAGGCAGTTGGCTGATGTCGCCAAGATGGCGTAGAAGATAGGTTTGTGGCCCATTCAGCAACGCTGCTGCGACTCTACCAAACGGCGCATGTCCAGTCACCATTTCTACTCATCCCTGCCGGCGCTGGAGAGATTGCTAGATCTCGCTGACCCCGCCTGCTACATGGCGGTGCCCAAAAGTTGGTACATCATCGTTGCCGATGTTGTAAAATCCACCGACGCGATCGCAGTCGGACGCTACAAAGACGTCAATCTAATCGGGGCAAGCGCCATCATCGCCGTGGTCAATGTAGTCAAACCTGTGGAGATTCCCTTTGTCTTCGGGGGCGACGGGGCATCCTTTGCCATTCCACCCACCCTACTAGCGGCCTCACGAGAAGCCCTGCTGTGCGTCCAGCAGCTCGCGCAGACAAACTTCAACCTCAACCTGCGGATTGGCATCGTGCCCGTGGAGCACATCACATCCCAAAGCGAGTTGAAAATCGCCAAGCTGCGAATTACGCCTAATTGTTCTCAGGCCTGCTTTTTAGGCGGCGGCATGACCTACGCCACCCGCCTTGTCAAAACGAATCCCCTCTACCGGATCGAGGCTCCTGCTCAAACGGGTGCCGCCGACTTAACGGGGCTAGAATGCCGCTGGCAGGATATCCACAGCCCCCACGGCCACACAATCAGCCTCATCGTCGATGGAACCGCGTCTTCAACCGTGGATGAAACCTGCTATCAAGAGGTGCTGCGTACCATTGAGCAGATCTATGGCTCGCCCGAGAACTATCATCCTATTACGCAGGAATTTCTGAAGCTGTCCTTTAGCCCCAAAAACCTACGGGCTGAGACGAAAGCGCGATCGCCCCGTAGACGGGATAGACCCTACTATCTTCTTAAAATATTCTTGGAAAATATTCTAGGGACATTGTTGATGGTATTTAAAG
>JBCCAG010000243.1:0-5694 GCA_039814955.1 Cyanobacteria bacterium P01_A01_bin.135 | reverse complement strand
CTGGGTCAAATTCTAGCCGCACTTTTCTGCACCACAGCGGCGACGAGGCCGCTATTCACCGTAGTTTCACCCAGCAAATAGATTCCGCGAAGGCTGTCCTCGTCGGGGAACTTCTCGCCGCTTCCGGCCATCATTACCCTACTGCCAATCTTACGATGCGGGGTCTCCGGCGGGCGGCGCATCCGCTGGCGCTGCCTCAAATTCTTCAACTGCCGGCGGCTCAGAGCCAGGGGTGGGGTCGGTGTTTACTTCAACGGCCTCGGCTCCGTCATCCGTGGCATCCCCCGAGTTGGCCTCAGCGTCGTTTTCACCAGGGTCGTCACTTGGGATGGTGTCGATCTCCGCTTCTTGCTCTTGGGGCGGTACCGTTTCCGGCGGGGCGACGACATCAGGCTCTGTGATCGCGGGCGGGGGGGTGGCCGGTAGACCCAAGACGCTGGGGGAGCCGTTGTCAAACACCCCGGCGACGCAGGCAATCATCAGAGTAGCCAAGGTGCCCACAAACAGAGCCTTCCAGCCCATGGCAGCGATATCGCGGCGGCGGGAGGGAATCAGGGCCGCAGTACCCCCCACAAAAATGCCCACCGAGGCCAAATGGGCAAATCCGGACAGGGCATAGCTGACAATCAAAATGGTGCGATCGCTGACGGCTCCCTCAGCCCCCAATGCCCCCAGCGCCTGGTAAGAGGGAATCGCCGTCTCAAACAGGCGACGGCCAATCAGCACCGAGGCCTGCCATAGCTCTGGCCAGTCTAAGCTGACGCCGGTGAGCACCGTAAACGGCAGGAACAGCGCCCCCATGATGTTGGCCAAGGTCACATACTGGAACACTGTCCCTACTGGGCCCGGCACCGCCGCCAGCCCGTCAAAAATCTGGTTCACCAGGGCCACTAGACCCAGGATTAAGATCAGCACGGCGGCAATGCCCACCGCCATCCGCACCCCGTCCAAAGCTCCGGCGATCGCCGCATCTAGGGGGCTCTCCTTAGAGATTGGCTCCCCCATGATGGTCTCTTCTGGCGTAGCGTCAGAAGAAAAATCCCGCAGGTCCTCTTCTTTTGGGATGCCCCCCGCCGTCAGGGGAATTTCGGTCTCCGGCACCAAAATTTTAGAGAGCACAAAGCAGGCCGGGATACCGATAATGGAGGCGGACACCAGGTGGGCCAAGATGTTAGGGAAGACGGGCCGCAAAAAGCTGACGTAGATGGCCAGCACCGAGGAAGCCGAGGTGCCAAAGCAGCAGGCCAAAATCGCGCACAGCTCGCTGCGGGTCATCTTGGCTAAAAATGGCTTCACCACAATGGCAGCCTCAATACCTACAAAAATATTGGCCGCCCCGCTCAGGGACTCCGCCCCGCTGAGGCGCATGGTGGAGTAGAAAATCTTAGCGAAAAAGTCGGTGATCAGCTGGATGACGCCGATGTTATAGAGGAGGGCCATCAGCCCGCCAAAGAAGATCACCGTGGGCAGGGCACGGAAGGCAAAAACATAGCCTAGGTCCACCGCTGGGGTCTCTCCGGGCACGGGCACAATGTTGGGGCCAAAGACGAACCTTGCCCCCACATCCGCCGCGTCAAAGACGCCGTTGAGGATATTGCTGAAAATCTGCAGGGCGTCCCGCGCGCCTGGCACCACAAACACCAGTGCCCCCAGCAAGAGCTGCAGGCCGATGCCGCCAATCACCACCCGCCAGGGAAAGTACTTGAGGCGACGGTTTTCTGAGAATATCCAGGCGACGGCGCAGAGCCCAAACATCCCGAGCAGGGAGATGATGTTAAGTAAGGGTAAGCCAAGAATCTCCATACCACACCTCGTCGATTGGTCACAGGCTGGTCGCAGTCAGACGCCCGCCATCATACTAATGGGTAACGGGACTAATTGGTAATGGCACTGCTGTCTAAGTAGGAGGACATAAATAAACGACGCCGTCAGGGGTTTGCCCTCCGCCCGGGGGGCGAACCCCGATACCGTTTACTTGTGGCCAGCCACTTATCGCAGTTGTCAATTTTCATGCCTGGGTCAGGGCAGATAGGGAGCTGCTATCGCAAATCACCCCGGCGGCAGAAGCTCGCTAGAATAGCACGGTAGCCAATGTCACATTACTTTTTTCTGTAATTATGGACGCCTTTGCGCCAACGCCGCCTGCTTGGACCCAGGACGCCATCCATACGCACCGCTTTTCTTGTCCGAAGTGCGGGGCGTCTTCCCAAGAGGCCACCGCCGTCTGGCTCAATCGCCGCGCCCCGGTCTACACCTATGACCGGCAGCGTAAGTGGCAAGAGTTTTACCGCTGCGATTGCAGTGCTGCCTGGTGGGCCTGGAGCAGCGATCGCCCTCCCACGGCCTCCCCAGAAGACGCGCCCCCAGACCGTTAGCCAGACTATTAGCCAGACCGTTAACCAGATATTTAACCTTGATGGGCTAAGCTCTGGGTGTTTTAACGACCAACCCCTAGAACGCCGCTTGGAGTGATTTATGCATCCATGGCTATCGGGCTCCCTGAGCGTAGAGACCCTGACCGTTTCGATTCGCGGCTTGCCCAGCCACCTAAACGGGCTCGTGATCACCCAGCTCTCGGACCTCCACTATGACGGCCTGCGCCTGTCCCAGAAGCTACTCGATGAGGCGATCGTCTGCAGCAACCAGTGCAACCCCGACCTGGTAGTGCTCACGGGAGACCATATCACCAACGACCCCGCCCCGGCCCCGGCCCTGGCCTGCCATGTGGCGCGGCTGCAGGCCAAGGCGGGGGTCTACGCCATCCTCGGCAACCATGACCTCTACTACCCAGAAACGGGGCCTGCCGTCACCGCCGCCTTCGAAGCCGTGGGGGTGCGGGTGCTGTGGAACGAGGTGTGCTACCCCTGGGGAGAAGGGCTGGCCCTGGTAGGGTTGGCGGACTATTGGTGCCGGGAGTTCTGCACCACGCCCCTGGAGACGGTGCCCTCCGACACGCCGCGCCTGGTGCTCTCCCACAACCCTGACAGCGCCGTGCCCCTACAGCACCACCGGGTAGACCTGCAGATGTCTGGCCACACCCACGGCGGGCAGATCGTACTGCCGGGGCTAGGGCCCTTCCCCCACTGGTATCAGCGGCTGCGCTACCGCACCCCCAAATGGCTGCGGCCCTACATTCCCTACATGCGCCGGGACTGCCACAAAGTGGTGAAGCACTGGGAATGGGCCCAGGGCCTGCACCAGGTGGGGGACAATACCCTCTACGTGAACCGAGGGCTGGGTACCTACCCGCCGGGGCGGCTGTTCTGTCCGCCGGAGCTGACGGTGATTCGCCTAGTGGCCGCGCCGCGCCGGGCACTGAGTCAGGACACATCTGAGGCTCTAGTGTCCACCCCCTAATGGCCGCGCCTTAGATAACGCTTTGACCGCAGAAAATCTGTCACAATGAATCTGCCACAATGGGTTAATTCCCCTCGGCTTAACGCTACTCAACCGGCCCGACATGTCCCTCGCTATCTACAACACCCTCACCCGCCGCAAGCAGCCCTTTGAGCCACTGGTCGCTGGCCAAGTGAGCATGTACTGCTGCGGCGTTACGGTGTACGACTACTGCCACTTGGGCCACGCCCGCTCCTACGTCGTTTGGGATACGGTGCGCCGCTATCTGGAGTGGCGGGGCTACCAAGTGCACTATGTGCAAAACTTCACCGACATCGACGACAAAATTCTGCGGCGGGCGGTGAAGGAGGGCTCTTCCATGGAGGCCGTCTCTGAAACTTACATCCAGGCTTACTTCGAAGACATGGCGCGGCTCAACATCCGCGAGGCGGACGAGTACCCCCGTGCCACCCACACCCTAGACGGCATCCAGCGCCTGATCCATGAGCTAGAGCAAAAGCAGGTGGCCTACGCCGCTGGCGGCGATGTCTACTACGCGGTGCAGCAGTTCCCCGACTACGGCAAGCTTTCTGGGCGGCGGCTAGAAGACCTGAGAGAAGGGGCCAGCGGGCGAGTGGATGATGAAGGCTCACCTAAGCGCTACCCCTTTGATTTTGCTCTGTGGAAGGGCGCTAAGCCGGGGGAGCCCGCCTGGGAATCTCCCTGGGGCAAGGGTAGACCGGGATGGCACATCGAATGCTCTGCTATGGTGCGCGATCGCCTTGGAGAATCCATCGATATCCACGTGGGGGGCGGCGATCTGGTATTCCCCCACCATGAAAACGAGATTGCCCAGTCGGAGGCGGTCACCGGCCAGCCTCTGGCCCGCTACTGGATGCACAACGGCATGGTGAACGTGGGGGGGGAGAAAATGTCCAAGTCTCTGGGCAACTTCACCACCATTCGCCAACTGCTGGACGAGGCCAATATTGACCCTCGGGTGCTGCGGCTGTTTGTGCTGCAGGCCCAGTACCGCAAACCCATTGACTTCACCGAGGCGGCGATCGCCTCGACGGGCAACGGCTGGGATACCCTGCTGGACGGGCTCACCTTTGGCTACCGCCACGGCAAGGCCCTGGGCTGGGGGGACGTGGTGGACCCTAACTTTGGTGACCCCAACGCGATGCGGATGCCGGAGAGCGACGCGGTGGCTCAATTCCAGCAGGCGATGGACGACGACTTCAACACCTCCGGGGCGCTAGTGCCCCTATTTGAGCTAGCTAAGGAACTAAAGCGGGCGGGCAACGTCATTGTCCATAGCGGCGAACCGGACCGGAACCCCGAGGCGCTGCGCCAGCAGTGGCAAACCCTCGTCTGCCTGGCCCAGGTCTTGGGACTAGAAGCCTCAGCCCAGGACGTAGAGCAGCCCACCGCAGCCTTAGATGACGCTGCTATCGAGGCGAAGATTGCCCAGCGGCGGGCGGCCAAGCAAGCTAAGAACTACGCCGAAGCGGACCAAATTCGCGAGGAGCTCAGCGGTCTGGGCGTGGTGCTGGTGGATAAGCCAGGGGGCGTGACGGAGTGGCACCGCGGCTAGCGCAGCCTTAAAGATCTGCCTCAAGATCAAAACATAACAAATCGTAAACTGTCAGGATTGCTTAACGGGCTGCTTGAAGGGACAGGTATGCTCTATTACCGGTCACCGTTCCATGGCCACCTCCCTGCTCCACCGCGCTAAACAAGGGGATGCGGCGGCGATCGCTGCGTTGATCAACCGCCATGCCACTGGCCTCGGCGTCGTCGCCCACGCCAATTTGCAGCAGCACTGTCTTCATATCACCCTGGAAGGCGAAGAGCCCCCGCCCAAGCTTTTTTGGAGTCACTATCTGAGGCGATCGCTCCATCGCCTCGGGACCCCATCCGTGACCTGCCTGCATGTGCATGGGCGGGCCTACGGCGCTAGGCGAGCCGCCTGGGAAGAAACGATTCAGCTATTGGTCTCTGGCCCTAGTCAAACTGCGCTGCCGGACTCGCTGCCCGTTACACAGCAGTACTGCAGCTTATCAACGGTAGCAGAGTCGGTTGGGGGTGAGGTTCGTGCCCCCCAGGGCCGCAAGGAGGACCAAAGTTCGCGCCCCCTGCAGTCCCCCGATAGAGGCTACAGCCGCTCCACGAGCAAGACAAATCTATCCAGGGCAAATTTATCAGGGACCAGGAGCCCTGCCTTGCGCCGCCATGCGAGCCACCGCCCGCTGCTGCCCCTACCCCGGTCTATCGGGCGGTATCTGGGCAGCAGGCTTGCCCTCAACTATTCCCTAGCGCTGCAGTGGGGAATCGCTCTCCTCTTAGTTGGAGCGG
>JBCCAG010000352.1:0-4695 GCA_039814955.1 Cyanobacteria bacterium P01_A01_bin.135 | reverse complement strand
AATACGCCCCGTCACCGAGACAAACTGGTAGTAGATGTACTGGATGCCCAGCTCTTTAATTTTAGAGCGCACCTGGGCTACCAAATCGCTACGGCCCTCGGCGTTGACGTAGGCGTAGAGGTCGGTGGTGGTGGGGTCGGTTGCGGCTGGCCGGTTCACTACTCCCGTCATGGCCTTTGTGCTCCAATGATAACGTTTGCTTGGCGCTGGCCTCAGTAAAGCGAACCTGTTATGACAAGTTTGTATCGGGGGTTACCTTATCGGCTGGTACAGCTTATAAACGGCTACTGTACGACGGTTCTGGCTTCGTTGTTGCCTGTGCTCTGGGGGCAATTTCGATTTGCCCCCAGACCCCCATCGACCAGGACGAACCTGCCGCCGGTGGACCTCGCAGACGACGCTATCGGTGGGCGTTTGTCACGAGCTAGGAGCTGCTAGGAATAGCGGCGGCACTGATTTGTTCAGGCATTGCCTACTTTCTAGACAGGGCTTTCTATAATTCGTTGAGTCCTACTCAAGCGGAAACGGCTTCCAGGGAATCCACTGTTTCCAGAGCTGCGACATGGTTCCGTTAGCCTGTACTGCTGCGATCGCCCCATTCAGCGCTGCCAGCAGCTCCGGCTTATCTGGAGAAGTGGCGATCGCAAAGGGGACGCGGGTGGGCAGGGTAAAGGCCAGCTCTAGGTTGGCATCTTCCTCTCCAGCCACCACCAGCACCAGCTCGTCGTCGATCAGCGCATCAATTTCCTCCGCTCTCAGGGCATCCAGCATCTCGGGCAGCACCTTGTCGCTGCCAGGGAACGGCACGGCGATCGCCTCCGGGAACCCCTCTACTAAAGCAATGTTAGTGCTGTCGGCCAGCCCCCCCACCCGCTTACCTCGCAGGCCTTCAATACTGGTAATGCCGCTGCCGGTGCGCATCAGCACCGCCTCATCGAACAGACCATAGGGCTGGGTAAAGGTCACGACTTTTTGTCGTTCGGGGGTGATGGCCTGGTTGAACCACACCACGTCGTATTTGCCGGTGCCCAGGCAGCTGTAGAACTCGTGCATCGGCAGATTGTTCCAGACGGGAGTAAGGCCTAAATGCTGGCATACTACGCGGGCTAGCTCCGGTTCATAGCCTGTGCGATCGCCCTCATGGGTCACATAACTCATGGGGCGAGCGTCGAAATCGCTGGTGGCGATGTGGAGATGGCCGGGCTGCACCAGCGGCAAGGCGGGGCGGGTAGAGGCTTGGGTCATGGCGGTTGCACGGTTTAACGACTGTTCAGTTTTGTGACGGAATTTTACGGCGGTAGCTGGGGCTACAGTTTGTTTGAAGCGCGAACTTATTATGACAAGTAGAAATGCTCAGGTTGAATTTTGTCAACCTTGCTCTCTATTGGCAGCGTCTCCCATGGACTACCAGCCCATTACCCTCACCCAGAACCAGATCCAGCAGTTTCAAGCTGATGGATTTTTGATTCTTGAGAACTTCCTCCCTCCCGACTTCGCCCAGCAGCTTGCCGATCGCCTGGACCCGATGTTTCACGGCGAGTTCGAAACCGGCGTCTTCCCCGACGAGTGGCATTGGCGACCCGGCATGAGCTTGCCGGACATCACCCGGGAAATCTGCAACGGCTGGAAGTGCGATCGCACCGTGGCCAGCTTGGTACTCTCCTCGGAAATTGGCCGCCTGTCGGCAACCCTAGCGGGCTGGAGCGGGGCGCGCATCGGTCAAGATAGCCTGTGGGTGAAGCCCCCCGGCGCTAAGGCGATCGCCCTGCACCAGGACGGTGTATATGTGGACTACCTAGACCCAGCGGCAATGATGACCTGCTGGGTGGCGTTGGATAGGGCCACGGCGGCGGACGGTACGTTGATCTACGCCAGGGGATCCCACAAGTGGCCCTTGATCAGCGTAGAGGGGGAGTTCCACGCGCCCCAGAAGGACTACCGCTGGGCGATGCTGCAGGCTGCAGAGCAGGCCGGCATTGACGAACCGGAGCTAGTGGTGGTGGACGTTCCAGCGGGGGGCTGTGCCTTCCATCACGGGCGCACCTGGCACGGCCTGGGGCCTACTACCCGCACTGAGGGCTTTTTCCGCAGCATTGGTTTGCACACGATTCCCTCGGTGGCGCGCTTCCACGACACCAATCCGCCGGGCTATATCTATGGCCGCTATAAGCGGGTGGGGGATACGGCGATGGACGAGAGCTTTTTCCCGATTTTGTGGCAGGAGGACGGCTACCGGACGCCATTTTTGGCAGATTACTGCGCTGACCCGCTGGGACAACCGGCGATCGCGGCCTGATTGCGGCCCTGCCGATATTCCCCGTACGGGCGACCGGCCGGTCGCCCCTAACGTTTTCGCGCCCCACCGATACACCATGCGGCCGAATGGCCATTCGCCCCTACCGCTTCCACGCCCCACTAACACCCCGTACGGGCGACTGGCCGGTCGCCCCTACCGTTTATTCACCCAACCGATTTATCCCAAAACCCATGGCAAAAACCTGGAACGGCGAACCCTTTACCGGCATCAGCGACGACTTCGACCCCCAATGGCTCCTCACCCCCCAGCAGCAGCAGCTCCAGGCCAACCTCATTGACCTCTGCGCCACCGTGCTGCGACCCAACGCGATCGCCTCAGACCGCGAACTCATCTATCCCCGCGAAAACTTTGAGGCGCTGGCATCACTGGGCCTGTTGGGTCTGCTGGTACCCAAAGAATGGGGCGGGCTGGGCGAAAACCACACCTGCGCCGCCATGGTCGTCGAAACCATCGCCCGCTACGGCTGCCCTAGCACCGCTATGTGCTACACCATGCACCTGGGTGCGGTAGCCGCCGCCCTATTTCGGGCCCACGACAAGCCTGAGATGCAGGCGATGCTGTCCCGGCTCGACCAGGACGTGAGCATTGGCACCCTGTCCTACTCCGACCCCGAAACCGGATCCCATTTCTGGTACCCGGTATCCTCCAAAGCCGAGGCGACAGACGATGGATGGAAGGTCTCCAAGCGGGCATCCTGGACCACCTCGGCGGGCTTCGCCGACTGGTACATCGTCCAGACCAGCAGCCCCGACTTCTCTGGGGACTTCTCGGACCTCTCCTGCTTCTTGATCTACCGCGACGAAGTGCAGGCCGAGCCCCACAAGTGGGACGCCATGGGGCTGCGGGGTAACCAGTCGGGGACGCTGCTGGTGGATGGGGTGACCATTCCCAAGGGTCGTATGGTAGGCCCCAAGGGCGACGGAACTGCCTCCAACGACGAAATTGTGGACCCCTTCTTCCTCCTCTGCTCCTCCGCCTGCTGGAACGGCATTGCCCTGGGAGCCATGGACATCGCCAAAAAGCACGTCACCCGCAAAAAGCATGTGGACGTAGGCATGCGCGTCGCGGACTACCCCACCATCCAGGACTATTTCGGCGAAGCCGTGATCGACACCAGCGCCTGCCGAATGTACACCTTCTCCATGGGCCAGCTCATGGACCAGCTCACCCACAACTGCGACTGGTCACTTCACGCTGATGTAGCAGCCCTGCCCCGCTCCGCCTACCTGCACTGGTACTGGCAAATCAAATTCGCCGCCGCTAAAAACGTGGCTCACGTCTGCGACAAAATGCTCCACGCCTGCGGCGGCTCCGGCTTTAAGAAAGATATGGAGGTGGAGCGCTACCTGCGGGACGGCAAAGCCGGCTGGGTGATGGGCCCCACCAACGAAGTGCTGCGCCAGTTTGTGGGTAAGTCGGTACTGTTGGGCTTTGACAGCCTAGATTACTGGAACCAGTCGGTGAATGAGCGGGTGCTGCACAACGAGGTGAAGAAGCTAGACGCGGAAGGCAAGCGGAAGCTGGCAGCGCAGCTTTTGTCGGAGATAGAGGAGGAAGAATTAGCGGTTAAAGAGGCGAAGCCGCTGGCTGTGAGCGTGACATAGCGAGGCATCACGGGACGAATCGTGCACCTACGTAGTTCAACTCAACTGGGTAGATGTTGGGTTGCGCTAGCGCTCCAACCCAACCTACAAGGTCGTTCCACCACTTACGTCAACCCAACCTACCCGCTCCAGTACGCGATCACCCACAGCCAAAATTAAACCGCACCAAAAGCCTCCACATCCTCACCAATACCTAGTATGCAGGGGGCCGCTGGGGGAGGCATCCCGTCCCCCAGCAAAGGGGGGTTGGGGGCCAGGCCCCCAAGCAACCGGCTCGCCATCACATCCAAATAAATCCAAAAGGGAAATCCCACCATGACCATCGCCCAAGAAAAACCCCAAGCCCCACAAACGATCGCCCACCCCCTAGAACCCCTCACCCCCACCGAAATTGAAACCGCCGTCGCCACCCTCCGCAACGCTCAATCTCTCGGCGATAGCTTCCGCTTCGCCACCGTCACCCTCAGAGAACCCGCCAAGGAAACCGTCCTCGCCTTCCAGCCCGGCGACCCTGTTCAGCGCCAAGCCTTCCTCATCCTCCTCGACAACGCCACCGGCAAAACCTACGAAGCCGACGTGGATCTCGGCAGCCGCACCGTCACCCGCTGGGAGCATATCCCCGGCGTCCAGCCCTCCATCATGCTGGACGAATTCTTGGAGTGCGAGAACGCCGTCAAAGCCAACCCCGACTTTCAAGCAGCGATCGCCAAACGGGGCATCACTGACCCCAGCCTGGTAATGGTGGACCCCTGGTCGGCGGGCAACTACGGCCTT
>JBCCAG010000862.1:0-1928 GCA_039814955.1 Cyanobacteria bacterium P01_A01_bin.135 | reverse complement strand
TTTGGTAGCTGGTATCGCAATCATGCTCAGGGCAAACACTTCTGCTGATAGCAATAGGTCAGTGACGACCTCAACGCAGGGACTCAACCCGGCAACCCTCAACCTGCTCAGGCGGTTTAACCGGGCTTTTCCTAAGTTTTACGGGCAGTTTGCCAGTAGCGATATTCAGTTGCAGAATCTGCGGCTGGCCTACCGGCTCTATCAGACACGGCGAGCTGTGGTGGAGATCAAGCCGGAGGCCAACAAAAGTGCTCTGCGGTTTGCCTACCGTAACCAGTCGTTTTTGCTCAGCGATATCTTTGGGGTGTTGGCCGCCTATGGGCTGTCGATTCATAGCCTTAGCCTCTACGGGCAAATTGCCCCGCCGATGCTGGTGTTCATCAAGCTGGTGGTTTCCCGCGACGGTAAGGCGCTGACAGAGAGCACCGCAGATAACGTCTGCCGCGCCGTCTATGAAGCCCTCGCCGGTCGGTTTGAGGTGGAAGAGATGCTGGCGGTGGAGTTTAATCTAGACGCAGGCTTGGCCGATGTGGAAACCGAATTCTATGTGGATCCGGTGTTTCACCTGCCCGCCCTGCTGATTGAGGCGGAAACCCAAACCGGCCTGTTTTACAAAGTCATGTATTCCCTATGGCAGGAAGACCTACTGGTGGTGAACGCGAACTTGCTGGTGTGGCGGGGCCGGACGCGGCTGCTGTTTTATCTGCTGGGCCCTAATGAGGGGATGATTCCGGATTATCTGGGGCACAAAATCGCCGATGGGGTGCGTCAGCGGCTGCTGGGGGAGCGGTATTAGCCCGGGTGTAGCAGCGCCATCTTTCGGCATCTTACGACTGCCGGACCTCTCCGTAAGCCTGCCAGGCCAAATCGACCAAGCCACAGGCGATCGCCGCTGCCACCACCGCGCTACCCTTGCGCCCCGCCACATGGATGTAGGGCACTAGGGCATTGTTAAGGCGATCGCCCATGTCCTCCAGGCCAATGAAGGCCGCTGGGGTGCCGATCACCAGGGCGGGCCGCACAGCTTCGGCTTCAATTAGCCCAATCAACGAGCCGAGGGCAGTTTGGGACTGGCCCACAATACAGATAGCCTCTGGGTAGCGGTGGGCCAGGGTCTCCATTCCCCAGGCAGACTCGGTCTTCTCCCGCTGGGGACGCGTCAGGGTGTCTAGACTGCAGTACACGGGGTTGGCAAAGGTGCGCTGAATGGAGCGGGCAATGCCCACCTGCACCATGGGGGCATCCACAATAATCGTGCTGCGGGCAGCCAGGGCAGCGGCTCCCGACTGCAGGGCATGCTCGGAAAAGCGAATCAGCTCGAGGTACTCAAAGTCTGCCGTAGCGTATACCACCCGTCGGACGATCTCGTACTCCGCTGGGGAGAAGCGATGCTCCCCGATCTCCTGATCAATCAGACGCAGGCTCTGGGCGTCGGTGGTATGCCACTCCATCACGGCTTTTCTCCCTGGAGTGTGCCCTGGTGGGCACAGCCGTAGTTCATTGCGCCCCGGTTCAGCGCATCGCTGCCAATGTTGCTCCAGTCCAGTTCCTCAGCGCGGTTCGCTACCTCAACGTCCCGATAGCGGCCCTGGCAGTCGTACTCGGTGACGTAGTACACCGGCTTGTACAGCCCCTTGCTGGGGGCCGGTTGCCAGTAGCTCTTCAGCCGCACACCGTTGGGGGTCGCCTCAATGGAGCTGGGGTCCACATACTGCACCCCCTCGCTGGAGCGGGCCACCTCTACCCAAGGACTGTCAGCGATTGCGGCGGGTTGGCTCACCCCTAGGGTTAGGGCTAGGGTAATCAGCGGCAGCGCAAGCCAGCGGCGGGCGATAGTGAGGATTGCAGGCATCAGGAAAGGCATGGTGGCTCGAGGCATCAGCTAAAACGATACTATTACGTTTTAATGGCACTCTACATTATGAATC
>JBCCAG010000162.1:0-6798 GCA_039814955.1 Cyanobacteria bacterium P01_A01_bin.135 | reverse complement strand
GCGCGACAAAACCCATGGCCCACTAGTTGGATTCTACCAAGGGCTCGGGGCAATTGCGACGGAATGGACAATGCTACTGGCCTGCGACCTCCCCCGGCTACGGGCCGCGCCCCTGCAGCGGTGGGCTGAGCACTTGACAACACTGCCGGAGGCAACCACAGCCTACCTACCTCGGTGGAGCCGGGGATGGGATCCCCTGTGCGGGTTCTATCGCCGCCGCTGCCACCCCGACTTAGGGGCATTCATCGCCGGGGGCGGGCGGTCTTTTCAGCAGTGGCTACAGCAGCAGGCTGTCGCTGAAATTTCGGAAGCGGCCCAAGAGGCGGAGATATTTTACAACTGCAACACGCCTCAAGACTGGCAGCAGCTCCACGCAGAGCAGTCTTGAGGCAGGCCGTTGTCGCCGAGTAGTTATGGGCTGGCCACCTGGGCTGCGATCGCCTGCTGGAGTGTCCCCAAGGCCTGCTTCGCCTTGCCGGCCACAAAACTCTCCCGCGCTAGGGCAAGGCCATCTTCCAGCGACGGGCATTGGTCCGTTTGCCACAGATAGAAGCCACTACTCCACACTACCGCCTCAGCTAACGGGCTGCGAGCGCCCTGCAGCACCCCTTGCATGTCAGCGGCAAACTGCTCTGGGGGCGGTAGCGGAACATCCGTCGCCGCCATCCCGTAATCATTCGGGTGCAAAATCAGGCGCTGAAAGGCCTGCTGGGGCCGCTGGACGCCCAGGATGCAGGCGCGGCTCTGGGGGAGATCACAGCTGCCCTCTAGTCCTTTGACGGCGATATAGTCGTCTAGATGACGCTGGGCAAAGGTAATCTGGGCCCGCTCCTCTGTGGGGGGGTGAACAAACCCAAACGCCACCCGAGCTGGTCCGCTGTAGGGGGACCACAGCAGCTCTAGAGTGGCGCTGGGGGGACGCTTACCGATCTGCGCCCGGTAGGTCACTAGCCCCTCGGCTAGGGGGAACTGTCGCGGCACATAGACGAATCCTACCTGAGCCACTTCCATCACTTGCTGAACCTGGGGCAGGCTTAGCTGGGTCCAGTCCACCCCCAGCAGCTGCCAGACTTCGCTGATGGCGATACCGTACTTAGTAGGCATGCGGTTACCGCCGTGCATCAAGGTCGGTTGCCCCATCGCCGCCAGCACCAGGCTGACCAGCGGACTGACTGGGGCCGTGCGCGATCGCCCATCGTAGGGAGAGTTGAGCACCAGCGGGGTCGCCGCCCTGCGTAAGGGGGAAAGGACTGGCCCTAGGTCGTCATAGGCGTCTAACATGCCAGCCAGCTCTTCTCCAGTGGGGCGGCGGATACGGTGGGCAATCATAAACGCCCCGATTTGGGCGGGCGTCGCCTGCTGCTGGAGCATCAGAGTCATTGCCATCTGAGACTCGGCCCGGGTCATAGCTTCACTGGTATGGGTACCGCTACCTACCTGTTTTAGCAGGTCGCGAAATTGCTCACTCATGATTGATGACTCAGGATAGCTGATCGCTTAGATACCCGGCCCCTTGCAAAATTCGCTCTTGGGCAAGGTGCTGACTCACGAGCTGCCGAAAGTGCTGAATCGGAGGAATATTGAGGCGATCGCGGGTGGTGACGAAAACCACTTCCCGCGTGATGTGGGGGGTCACGGTAGGGCGTACCACCAGGCCTTTGTCTGAATCAACGTCTTGCATGGCAGACTGGGGCAGCAGCGCGACGGTGTTACCCTGACGGACAACGCCGCGAAAGGCATCCAGGGTATTGAGCTCCAGAGATGGCTTGAAGGCGAGCTTCTGCCGACGAAACTGCTCTTGCACGAGCCGCTGCATGCCGTAGCCGTCTTTGAACACCACATGGGGATAAGCAGCTAAATCCCGCCAAGACAGCTCCGACTGCTGTGCCAGGGGGTGATCAGCGGCCAACATCACCTGCACCGGCTCGACGTAGAGGGAATCGATGATGATCTCGGCGTTGGCGGTCAGCAGCGGGTTATTCATAACAATGGCGGCATCCACCAGTCCATCCCGCAGAACCTTGAGGGCGCGATCGCTGCCCAGAGAGGTGACCCGCAGCTGGACGTTGGGATAGGCCTGGCAAAAAGCCGGCAGAATGGCCGGCAAGTGAAACGCACAGACCGAGTGAATGCCGGCAACGCAGAGTTCCGGCTGCTTGCCCGACTTGAAATCCGCCAGTTCCTGGGAAGCGGTGTCCCACTCCTGGCAGATGCGCCGTGCCCTGGGGAAGAACTGCTCTCCAGCCGTTGTCAGTTTTACCTGAGCGCCCCGGTGGAACAGCGGCAGCCCTAGCTCCGACTCCAGATTTTGAATCTGACGACTGACGGTGGACTGGGTAACGCTGCACCGCTGAGCTGCCCGCTGAAAGCTTCCGGCCTCCGCAACCTCTAAGAATGCTTTCAGTTGCTCAAGCCGCATAATTCCCATTAAACCTTGCTGTGCTGTAAGCGCCCCCAGCGTGCGGATACAGTTGTTCAAAGATGAAGCTAAGGCAAAATTATCTGGACTGTTGTAGCAGTGGTTACAATTTTTAGCGGCTTTACTGAGTCCAGCGACTGCCCTTAGTCAACCGGCTGCGCTATGGCGGGGGGTGTGCTGCCAGTCCTGCAGGGCGCGCTGCGCCGCCTGCCGCAGGGCCGGTGCTGTCCGTGGGTGAGCTGCGATCGCCTGGAGCTTCCCCTCAGCTTCGTCTGGGGCGACTTTTCGCAGTGCCGCAACAATATGCAGCCGCAAGCTGGTGTCTGCCCCGTCCAGCATGGCCAGCAGCAGCTGCAGCTGCTCCCCGGTTGGCGGCAGCTGCCCCAGGCTGCTCGCGATCGCGCAGCGCTCAGCGCTATCGGCGGCGCTCGTCCAGGTGATCAGCCGCTTTAGCAGAGCGACGGCGGAGGCCGCAAGCTGCGGCGTTTCAACTCGCCCGAGGCTAGTGGCGACAGCAAGTATTGGGACCCCCGTTTTTCCTAAAGCCTCATACTGGGCTATGGCATAGCTCGTCAGGTGCGCCATTGCCGCTGCGGTTTCCGTTTGCGCCAGAGCCACAATCAGCTGAGGTCGGAGCCCGGGGGGCATGTCAGGGGCCTGCAGGGCCGTGAAGAGAATATCGGCGGCTTGAGAAAGGCGGCTCCGGCCGAGGGCTAAGATGGCGGCCCGCCGCACCCCGAGATTTAGGTCCCACAGCAGGTCCCCAATCTTAGTCACGGTGGCAGGGGCTTGGCCCAGTCCCTTGCCGAGCCCCCTGAGGGCGGTGCGCCGCACTATAGACGCCACGTCATCTAGGGCCTCAACTAAAACGGGTTGGGCCTCCGGGTGCTGAGCATCTGCTAGGGTGGCGATCGCTAGGGCACGGACCTCTGGGTTCGCGTCCCGAATTACCTGCATAAGGGGGGCAACGGCGTCAGGGTGACGAATTTGGGCCAGGGCCTGAACGGCTGCAGGGCGCAGGTGGGGGTCGTCCAGGAGCCCGCAAATCGGGGCGATCGCCGGGACCCCAATCTGTCCGAGGGCAGTGACCACCGCAGCGGTAACGTCTTCCGGAGGCGACTGGCGCAGCAGAGCGAGCAGGGCCGGAATACTCTCTGGGCTACCCTGCTCACCCAGAATGCGGACGAGAAACCACAGCAGGCTGTCGTCCTCCAGGTCCACCTCATCTAAGAGCGCGATGAGCCGAGGGGGCTGAATCAGGGGGAGGTCCGGCGAGGCACCGGCCATCAGCTTGGCCACATCCCAGCGGACGTGGAAGTCTCCCGCCTCGAGGGTGCGCAGGGCCAAGTCCTGCCATTTTGCTAAAGCCGGCGGCTCTGGCGGCGACTGCTGTAGCCGGTTAAGGTGCTGCACGACCAGTGGCCAGTCTTCCTCAAAGGCGGCCCGGTGTGCTAGCTTCAGTTGCCCAGAGACCGCCCCGTATAAGTCTTCATCACTCATAGAATGCTCACGGGCGTTCGATCAAAGACCAGGGAACTAGCGGATCACCGGCCAGATGAGCCGATAGTTCCACCGCCCCATAGCGATTGAGATGGCTGGGATCTGAGAAGAACTGGTGGCTATCGTCCCGCTGCGCCCAGAGGCGGCTCAGGTCGCGAAAGACAAAGGCGTCGTGCTGAAGGGCCGTATCTATCATGTACTGCCGGAAGGTCTGCTCATGGCCGGCTCGAAAGGGATCCAAGTATTCTTGGGTAAGGGGCGTATTGGCAAATACGACGGTCATCTCCTGAGCGGTAGCCAAGTCAATAATTTGCTGTAGGGCCTCGGTCTGCGCGCCCCGCAGCTCAAAGCCGGCATAGTCTTTGTCGTAGTTGCCAGGGACGCGGGCGTACTGCTGGTAATAGGTCGCAGGATCAAACCGGGCGGTGATGGGCAAAAAGCCGCTGGCATCTACTTTAGCGACGGCAAAGGCCTGGGCGAGGGAAACCGAGCTAGCCGCCTCACCGGCTTCGGCCACGGGCTCTGCAGCAGATTCGACCTCGGCCTCAGCGCCCTGAGCCACAAAAAACCGGAACCGCTCGGCAATCCAGGCCTTGATGCGATCGCGGTGGGGATGGGCTGTCGAGATCTCCCCCAAGCGCTCGCTCAACCACTGGTCAAGGCGCTGGTAGTGGCGGTGCAGCAGCGACGGAGAAGCGTCATCGCTGCTGCTGGGGCTGTCGGCGATCGCCGCTGCTTCGGTAGAGGGGTCAGCGACGTCACCCAGCTCCCCGGCTTCTAAGGCCTGGTAGCCTTCTGAGGTCAGCATTGCCTGGTAGGTTTGGTCAGTCGCGACCTGCTTGAAGGCCCGCGCCCCGTCCGCCCAAATCACGAGCTGAGGCAGCTGCTCTGGCTGGAGAATCCGCCGCAGAATTACCTCGACCACCTGGGCCGTAGCGCCATTGACGCCAAAGTTGAAAACGGTAGCGTTCGGGTAGCCCAGCGCCTCCAGCTCCGTCATCAGCACAGCCGGCTCTACCCCCCGCATTGCCCGCGAGCTCCCAATCACGATCACATCCGGGGGGCCAGCGGTCTGCAGCCGCTGGTGATAGAGCGCGAGTTTGAGATCCAGCTGAGGGTTGTTGAATGGAGGATAGGGGGACGCTTGAATCAATGCAGCCGCATCGGCATCTGACAGGGTTCCCGTCAGCGGCGGCTCGGCCGCGCTGGCTTTTGCCTGAACCACATTTGAAGCGGAAGCCTGGGCATCCATTAACCAGCCCGTCGCCAAGTCAGCCTGGGTAAACAGCAGTAGACCCACCACTCCCCACACCATGGCCACCTGCAGATCGAGGATTGAGTTACGGCTGGGGTGCACGAGATCTTGCGCGGTCCTACTGGGGGTAAACAGCTGCGATTTCAGCAGCAGCAGCCGGGTCCTTTGCCCGGTAGTTTTCAGTGCCTTCCGCCAGCGCCAGGTTGGAAGGCGGAGCTGTGGGTTAGCGGCGACTGGCTGTACCGCGACCTCCGGTGGCGCAGCCCCTCCCACCTCTGGCCCTACTTCTAGAGGCTGTGTGACCTCTGAGTCCTGGGCCGCCTCTGGAGAAACAAGCTCCGTGACGTAGGCATCGGTGGCCGCAAAGGCTGGAGGCGGCTCTGGCACGAAATTTTGCCGATCGAAGTTGCTGCCCATGCGCCAACGGGGGCGGCGCTGGCCGGCCCGGCGACCATAGACGCGCACCCCATGAATCGAGGGAACCGCCAACTGAGCGACCAGACCTTGAACCGACCTAGCAACTTCTTGTTCTGGGCAGCAGGGCCCATCACACATCACGTGGAGGAGCTGATTTTTGAGCAGCACCTGGACGCGAATCCCCCCCGTCGCCAACTGCTGGTCTAAGTCGGGGTTGAGTAACCGGCTTAGCAAAAAGCGGATGGCAGCCAGCTCGCCCGCCCGCGCCAGATCCCAAGGGCTCTTTACAGAGACGCCATCCTCGGCAATTGGCCGCTGTACGTTGGGTACATCGGGGTGGACTTCAGCTAGCTGGAGTCGGGCAATGCCTTGGGGCGCTAGGTTCTTGAGGTAGGCGCTGAGGGCGCTGCATACCCGCTTTAGATTGACTACTCGCTCTTGATGGCGATAGGTCGCTACTGAGGGCGGGGGGCTGTAGGTGAACTGCAGGCAGGCTCCCACGAGCTCACCACCGGTGAGCTGGCCCTGTAGCCGCTGCGTCTGCAGCTGGCCATTCAGCAAGCGCGTAATCGCGTCGATGTCGCCCCAGTGCGCCCAGCCCTGCAAAATTTCGTCTGCAGGGGTCAAATCAATCTTGACCAACCAGTCCACTTGGGTTTCGCCGCGCACCTTGACCATGACGACCGCATCGCGAACCCCATCGGGCGCGAGTCGCCGGAGCTCGGCGGAGATGGGCTGGGCGATTAGGTTGGGTGCTGGACTATAGGAAGCCTGGCAAGCCACCCAAAGCCGCTCGGCATCGCCATAGGGCTTGATGCGGGCCATAACCGCAATACCAAGGGGGCTAAGGATCTTAGCCAATGCCTGGGCAATTGCCGCCTCCGGGCCGGGCGGGGGAGAGGGCGGAACAACCGTCGGCGAGAACTCCCTCACCGGAGCTTCTGGCCCGATATCGGTAGCACTACCACTGGCGCTGTCACGATTGGTATTGCCCCCATTGGCGATGTCATCAATGCCGCCGCTGATGCGATCGCCGTAGGAATCTGCTGGCCTGATCACCGCGATTGCCGTGCTCCAGGCTGGCTCATAGGCCCCCTGGGAGCGCCCGTAGCACCAGAGTTGGTGAATAAAGGGCTCATCGAAGGAAAGCCTGTCGTTAATATTCTCTTGAGCAAGCAGAGCTTTAACTTGGGCCACAATGGCCGCT
>JBCCAG010000189.1:0-6407 GCA_039814955.1 Cyanobacteria bacterium P01_A01_bin.135 | reverse complement strand
TGCTGCATGTCAAGCAGAAATTGAAGATCCCGTTGCATAGATTACCTGAGCAGAGGATAGGATCTCACGGCGGCGAAGATAGTTGCGGCTGGCTTCAATGCCCTGGCGGGTAATCAGGTCCACGTCTCGATGTAGGAGGGCAGCGAATTCAGTTTCCATTTGGTCAAGGGTGCTAAATCGAGGGTGGGCGTTGGGGTGGAACTGTACCATTACATCAATATCGCTATCAGGGCGAAAGTCCTCACGCAGGACGGAGCCGAACAGGGCCAGCTCTGTTACCTGCCATTTGTGGCAAAATGCGGCGATCTGTTTCATCGGTAGCTCAATTTGGCTGTTGGTCATGGTGGTGGGGTGCAGCTGAGTGGGATTACTACCCACCTTACAGATTATGCTCACAGTCGGCCTTCGTCCCGTAGTTTATCAAGCTGGTCTCGGAAGCGTTTCTGCAGCCCGTCAACCGATTCGTACTCCGCCCAGAAATACTCAAGTTCGCTGAGCTTATTTTGGAAGTCTCGAAGCGAAATGAGATCGCCGAGGTTGAAGTCGCTGGTTGAAACCGTCGCCTTCTTGAAGTATGTGAAGATCAGGGGCTTGCCGGTTTGTTGAAAAGCTTGGCGAGCAACGTCGAATTCTTCCTCGGTGTATTTGCCCGTCTTGGTTTTGAAAAGGCTGACAAATAGGTCGCATTTGCGGACTTTTTCGTTATATTCGTCCTGCGATCGGGTTGCCGACATGACGTCCAGCTCGTTTTCCCAGCGGATGATTTCTAGATACAGCCCTTGCTTGCGCAGGCGATCGTTCTGCTGACGGAAGTAGAGGTCGAACTTGTCGCGGTCCTCAATTAGCTCTTTGGATGAGGCCAGGAAAATTCGGATGGTTTTGTTGCCCGCAGCGCTTTCAGGTTCGGCTGGGTCACCATCTTCAGGCGCTGGGGTCTCGCTGCCCTCATCTGCCAGTTGCTTACCTTCCTGCTGAAGCCACTGCTCTAGGTTCATGCCGTCCAGCAGTTTGAGCACGCTGACGTCGTGGTAGTCAGGCGGGTTGGGGCATTCGATGGTTCTTTTACCTCTGTCCTTACGCTCGATTAGGCGCTTCTGAGCGAACATGGCGGGCTCTGTTAGGCTGGCGCAGGTGGGGCAGATGCAGGGCACTCGCTTGCTGACCTTATCTTCCAGACCTGGAAAGCTGTCGTTGAGGGCATCGAGGTCGCTGGCGATGACGCTGAGCAGGGCCTTCTTTTCGGGGCCGCGGCTGCGGAGGACAATTTCGTTGCCCCGTATGGCTGTCTCCACCAGCACCTGGGTTGTTCCATGCTGGAACAGCGCTCCGCGCGACCAGCAGAGGTCTGGCTGGATGACGAAGCGGTGCATACGCACGATCAGGCGGCTGACCAGGCCCCGGGGGAGAAACTCGTAGCGGTAGGTGAGCATTAGGTCGCTGGCGTTGCCCCAGTCGTTTAGCACCTGCGGCTTGGAGGGGGACAGGTGCTGGGGTACCAGCCAGGTTTCTGGGGTGATGTCCGGCAGACGGTAGCACAGCTCGAACCGCACCATGAGGGCCCGTAGCTCTACTTCCTTATCGGTGTAGCCGTTGGCCCAGAGGCGATCGCAGTCGGTGAGGGTGAAGCGGCCCAGCTTTGCTTTGATCTGCTCATCGTCCAAGATGCGGAAGACAGCGTCAGTGACCCACTGGTTCTGCAGGAACACGGTTTGCCGTAGCTCTCGCGGATGCTGAAAGTGGAGGAAGACGCCCAGATCGTGCAGATACTGGCTGAGTTTGAGGGCCTTGTCGCGATTAGCTTCAAGATGGTGGTTGTATACTTCGAGATATTCGTTAAATGAGATGTAGGGCTTGGACTGAGCAAGTTGCTTGATGTCGTTGCGGATGGTGACCCATTTGGCGGGGACGTCTTCGCCGATGTGGGGGAGCTGCTGGACGAAGTATTCCACCGCTTGGCGAAGGCTGTCTGCTGAACCCGGATATTCTAGGTTGCCCGCGCAGATTTGCTGGACGTTGGGGAAGCGGCCTTTGATGCCGGGCTCATCGATTTGCTTGCTGCGCCCGCCTTTTTCGTTCTGGAAAATCAGCAGGGGGCTGGCTTCGCTGAGGGTTTCCACCACCTCTAGCCAGAATTTGAAGCCGTCGTCGTGGATGGAGCGATCGTCGGTGCGGGTGTCGTCTACTAGGACGTAGAGGGAGCGCTTGGTGAGGAAGAACTGATGGGTGGCGTGGTAGATTTGCTGACCGCCAAAGTCCCAGGTGTTGAGGCGGAAGCTGCGATCGTTGGAGATAGGGAATTCGTGGCGGTGGATATCGATGCCGCGGGTGGTTTCGTCTTCGGCGGGTAGCCCTTTGTCGGGCTGGAACAGACGGCGCAGCAGGCTAGTTTTTCCGGCCCCGCCTTCGCCGACGATGAGTAGCTTGGCTTCGAAGAGGCGATCGGTACCTTGGGCTTCGATTTCTTGAAAGTAGTTGCGGACGGCCTCTGGGCCTTGCTGGACGATTTCTGGTGAGGGATAGGTTAGTGGACAGTATTCAATATAGATGCCTGGCCCTTCCCACCACTCATCAGACCATTTAACCGCTATACCAGCCAAGATCATTGATTTTAGCGGCGACAGGTTCGCTACCGCAGTCTTCGCAATATTTAGTGTTGAGAGTGACAGATGCGCTAGCGGAGCAACCGTTGTAACTTGATTGGATTGTAAGCTGAGCGTGTCGAGTCTCGGCAGGTGTTGCCCAATATCTACAATGGCTTCGTCGCTAATGTAATTGTTGCTTAGATTGAGCAAAACAAGTTGACCGAGGTGCTGGGCAATTGCCTTTGCACCAGCATTGCGCACATCGTTGCTCCACAGATAGAGCTTGGTAAGTTGACCGAGGTGCTGTGCAATTGCCTGGGCCCCGGCCTCTCCTACTCTACTGTTGCTTAGATTGAGCGAAGTAAGTTGTCTAAGGTACTGGGCAATCGCCTTTGCACCAGTCTCGCCCACTTTGCTGTAGCTCAGAGAGAGCGAAGTAAGTTGTCTAAGGTACTGGGCGATCGCCTTTGCACCAGCATCACTTACTTGGTTACGGCTCAGACTAAGCGAGGTGAGTTGACCGAGGTGCTGTGCAATCGCCTTTGCACCAAAATCACCTACATTGTTGTTGCCTAAGTTAAGCGAGGTAAGTTGACCGAGGTGCTGTGCAATCGCCATTGCACCAGCATCGCCCACTTTGTTGGCACTCAGGTTGAGCGAGGTGAGTTGACCCAGCCGCTGTGCAATCGCAACGGCGTCTCTATCTTTTAGGTTGAGTGACTGTAGTGTGAGTGTCTGTAGTTGGTCCAAATACCATAGCTCCCGATTCAGCTCAGATAGACCTTCAGATAGTTGGTAGACAACACCCCCCTGAAGTGCCTTGGGCCAGTTGTCTGATGATTGGGACAACTTCAAGCTTGGCCCAATCAAAGCCAGCTCGGTCACCTGCTCATTGCCGAGCCGCGTCAGCAGTTCAGGCAACTCCTGCGGGGCAATACGCTGAAGCCTCGATTCTCCCGCCATGTCACAAACCCCTGCAACGTTCGAAACTTACCCAGCCTACTCGTTAAATAGCACCCTATTTTTATTTCGTCCAGCGGCAAAGCCTGATGTCAGCAGCCACGACGCCAAAACCGTTGCCAAGCACTAGCCCGAACCCTCGGCGTCGCCCCTAAAAGGCTAATCAACGAGTAATCGAACCTCTCACGCCAGAAAATTTTACTCAACGGCGAGTGATTAGGACTCTCCAGCGAGTTATCGAGACGCATCGGAGAGTAATAACCATTCTCCAATGCATCATTGGGACTAACGCACGAGTGATTGCTACTCTCCCAAGAGCGATCGCAACTCAGGCAAGCATAATAATCACTCATACGTCAGTAAATTTCACTGGCCAGTGAATGGCGATCGCTAACCGAACAATCCTAAAAGCTAAAAGGCCAGACATAAATGGCGATTTAAGCCACATACGACTTCAAAAGCCGCAACATCGCCGCTACCGCAGACAGCGACGCCGTCTCATTCGGCGTATGGTAATCCGTCGTCGGAATCTGCAGCGTCGTACCGCTAATCGCCCCCTCCGTCGCCGCAATAATCCGCCCCATCTCCGTACGCCCCATAGAATAGGGCTTAGCCCGGTGCTGGTTCTGGGCCGTAATGTAGTCGTCCTTATAGCTGTAGATAATCCCCAGCTCCTTGCAGCGCTGGGCCAGCTCCTGGGTAATGCCCGGCGCAAAATCAGCGCTGGCATCCTTGCGGCGCAGGGTCACCTGCTGCTCGTCAGCGGCCTCGCGGCTGTGGTAGGGGCTTGTGTCCAGGGCCACCAGACGCTGAGTGGTGAGCTGGTGGCGCTGAAACCACGCCAAGGCGTGACGCCAACTGCGGCCCGACTCTTCCTGGGCCGTAAACAGCGCCGTACCCTGGAAGCCATTGCGGAACAGGAAGATAATCATCGCCGCGCTGATCACGTTGTCAATTTGGGCCGAGATATATCCCCCCTGCGATCGCAGCCGGTCCAAAAACGCCACCGGGGTGCCGGGCTGCAGGTACTCTAGGCCCTCCACCTCAAAAATCAGGTTGTGGCGCTCCGGGCAAATGTAGGAATTGGTGATGGTGCCCTGGCCGATGTAGGCTCCAGTGTAGGGCTGGTGGGCCTGGACCCGCTGGCCCTGAAAGCGGTGCTCGATGGTGTTAAGCATCTGCTCAGACACCGAGTCCCCGGGCAGATCGCCTTTGTTACCAGCGATGAAGGCGGCGTACTGAAACTCGTTGGGGCCGGTGCACAGCAGGCCGTGGCGGTCGATGTGGGCGGAGAGCATTAGGTCGTTGGGGCGATCGCCCTGGGCCACCAGCACCCCGTAGTAGTGGGTCACCTCGACCCCCACTTCTTCTAGCTCCCGGCGCAGCACTCTAAAAAAGGCATCCTCGCTGCCAACGACGGAGGGCTCGCGGATCAGCAGTCTGAGAATTTTGAGAAAGTTTTTGACATCTGCAAGCTCGTTACGCTGCTTGTCAGCGGCGATCAGAGGCTCGACCACTGCATCTACAGAGAGCATAGGGCGGTTGGGGTGGGTGAGAACAGGATTACAGAGGTGGATTGCGAAGCGTTACCAAGCGTGTAACCTTAGCCTCTGATTATAGGACCTGGGTCAAAAGAATTGTGTTGTTTGGGGGACTGTTTTTGTCGCTGCGCGGTTGCACTGGTCAGAGACCGCCAGTGAATCGAATAGCGCTGTCCCTCTGCCTTGACGCCCTCGGAGCGGTAGCGATCGCAAGATAGACCAAAGGCCAAAACACTGCCCTCACCGGAGGAAGGGCTCTAGCCGGGGGCTAAAAGGGCGATCGCCCAGTGGCGAGCATTTTATATCCCGAGGACATGGCAGCGAAGGCAACGAAAAATTGCCAGAGGCTGGTGGGGTTGAGGATAGCGCGACTGCTGCCAAAGACAAATACAATGCCGGCAATAATGAATACCCAGCCCAAGTGCCTAGCGCCAATGGGCATAATCAGCAGCCAGACGACACCCAGAACGAGGCAAAGAACCGAGAGGTCAGCGGCAAGGCCGCGCCAGAAGTAGGGAGAGGCGTTGGTGGTAAAAATGATGTTGCGCCCAAGGAAGTAGACGCCGAGGAGCATCAAGGCAAATCCGAGGAGCTGGACTAAAAATCTCATTTGAGGGCTTTGAGTGACGGGGTATTCGACCAGTGTGCCCCGTAGAGATGGCGTTACGCCAGCTGTGGCGATCGCTAATAGACTAACCAGATGGGTGAGGCTTCCTAGCACCTGCTGTCGCTTTTTGAGGTAGGCCGTCCGCCCGACGCCGGAGCGCTTGCTTTTAGGCGATAGCAGCTCGATTGCCGTGATCACTGCGCCGGTTTCCAGTGCTCGAATTTCTAAGTAGCGCTCTGTGATCTCCTCCGGTAGTGGAACGGTAACCGTTTGAGGATTGGCCTGAACCGCTACTGAACCCGGTAGATTAGCCTTTTGAGGAGCCCTATCAGAGGTCATTGTCACCACCGCATCCGGAGTATCGACCAGCACTCCCCCATCACCCTCATCAAGGTAGGTTCGAGCTTCTACCTCCACGTAGTAGCCTGGGCCTAGGCTAGCCTCAATGGCATCGGCCATGGCTATAATCCACCGGCTGTGAAAAGATGACCAAAACGCAGCTTGCTCCAGATACAGATCCCTGGTACCCGTCAAGCTCACACCCATCACCTAGCTCACTATGGCATCTTCCCCCACCGCCCTAATCACCGGAGCCTCCAGCGGTATCGGCGGCGCGATCGCCCGCAAACTGGCCCAAGACGGCTACCGCGTCATCGCCGTTGCCCGCCGCCGAGAGCGGCTGCAGGCCTTGGCCAGCGAGTTTCCAGAGGGCGTCAT
>JBCCAG010000783.1:0-2254 GCA_039814955.1 Cyanobacteria bacterium P01_A01_bin.135 | reverse complement strand
GTTTTTGCCCTGGGCGGCAACGGACCATAACTCGTCGGCATCAGCGTTGAGCAGGTAGATCGTGCTGCGGTCAGCGGCTAGGATTTCGGTGATTTTTGAGGTCAGCATCTGTAGGAGCTGATGAAAGTAGCCCGTGATGTCGAAGTCCTCGTTGTCCATCATTCTATCCACCATGGACAAGGTCTCGGTAATCAGACTGAGGCTCTTCTCAAAGCTGGGGAAGATCCCTTGAAAGCTGGCAGGCGTCATGTAGGTAAACAGCCGCTGCAGGGTATCGAAGGCAGGCTGCCGGGCCTCTGCCGTAGGGCTGTCTGGGCGGTTCGGTTGGCTCCCCAACTCCTTTAGAGTTTGCTGCAGGGTTTCGATGTATTTTTGGACTTCCTGTCGCTCTAGCGCCTGGCTTGTGGTCAAGAACTGGTAGTCGAGGGAGCCCAGGCTTTTATCCACGGCCCAGCCTAAGGCGTTCTGCAATGCGGTCCCTTGTAGCAGATGGCGATCGCCCTGCCCATCACTCTCCCAGGCGTAAATGGCGTCATTGTAGGGTCTGAGCTTCTTCAGCTCTCGGTCGATCCAAGCTTGGTCAAATACAGACTGGTAAATGCGGTTGTAAATTCTGAGCCGGTCCTGCCGCTTCAGGACAAGCCCAGCCAGCTGGAGCTGCAGGTGCTCAGCGCTCTGCCCGGCGGGGACATGGCCATTCTGCAGGATTTCTCGGTAAAGACCCAGGCATTGGCCGATCTGCCGCTCGTCGCTCAATAGCCGATTGCGGATGGTTTTGAGGTGCTCTAGCTCGTCCTTGGCCTCCCAGTTTTGAATGATGTGCTGCTCCACCAGCTGCTGAATCTGGACCCGCTCTTCACCAGCCGCAATGGGCGATTGCCTTGTTCTTACTAGTTCGCAGAGCTTTTGGGTCAAGAAGGGTTGACCACCGGTCCAGGCCAAGATCTCCCGGAGGACGGTGTCGGGAGCTGCCGCGTCAACTAAACCCTGGGTCAATTTCTCGGCTTCCTCAAAGGTAAAGCCGCTCAGGTCAATGGCGTGGCCGATATTGAACGGGGTGCGGGTTTTGGCCTGAATCAGGTCTGACGGTGTGGCCGACCCAATCAGCCCGAAGGTGAGCCGCCTAAAGGTGGGCGCTTTGGCCCGGTGGTTATAGCAGGCCCGGATTAAGGCGAAGAAATCGTCCTTAAAGGGCAGGCTGGACAAGCTATCGATTTCATCGATGAATATGACGATGGGCTGGGGAACGCGCTCCAGCATCGCCGCTAAAAATTCCCAAAAACACTGCTGCGGCGTCAGCATCCGGCGATCGCCCCACCACCCTGTGAGGTCGACCAGGGGATGGTCGCCGAACCCCTGGTTGAGGCAGCGAATCAAGCTACCGTACCACTGTGCGGGCGTTACATCCTGGGTGCCAATGACCGTGATGTCGATCGCTACGCAGACAATGCCCGCGGCCTCTAGCTTTTGGGTGGTGTGCAGCCAGAGGCTAGACTTCCCCATTTGGCGAGAGTTGAGGACATAGCAAAATTCCCCTGCCCTTAGCTTTTGGTAGAGGGCGGTGTCGGCCTGGCGCTCCACGTAGCTGGGGGCGTCGATGGGGACGCTGCCCCCCACGTGGTACTGGTAAGCGGATGATTCCATAGCGTGGTCCTTATGTATGGAGAGGAGCGGGTGCGGCAGCGCTTAGTCTTGGGCCCCAAGATGGCTGGCAAAGTAGCGCTGATAGAGGCGGCAGCGGATGACAACGGCGTTGCCCACTAGATCAACTAAACCCCGGCTGTAAAGCTGGTAGCTGTGGCTAGATTCCACCCGCACCGGGCTGTGGTTGGCCCGAATAATCTGCGTGACGGTTTCCGCCAGTTCCGGGCTCTGTTCCAGCACCGCCCAATGGCCCCGTAGGTGGTTGCGGTAAATCCCCGCCTCAGTGGGGGCAAGCTCAATTAGGCCCGGCAGGGCTTCCTGACCGTGATGCTTGAGGTGGTCAAAGGCCTGGGTGAGGAGGCTGGGGTGGCCCCCCACTAGATCAAAAAGCTGCCGCAGCTCAGCGGCTTCTAGGGTTAGGCCATGATTGTCGGCGAGCTGCTGGGTTTGCTCCCAGGTGAACTCTGATAGTTCCACCGCCTGCCCCACGTTAAACGGCGACTCGTTGACCCGCAGCGGCAGATACACCTCCGTTGACTGCAGCAGCACCATGCGCATGGCCGCCCAGCGTTTTTTGGTTTTGGCATATTCGTGCCAGGCCCGCAGTAGC
>JBCCAG010000427.1:0-4128 GCA_039814955.1 Cyanobacteria bacterium P01_A01_bin.135 | reverse complement strand
GGCTGACACACATGCCCCTTGGCTTTTAGCACAGTCATCTGTTCGTGAATCTTCACCAGCGATCGCGGGATATCGATGCCGTAGGGGCATTTGCAGGTGACCGATGGGCAGGTTGAGCAAATGGGTTGGGCCGCCGGGTGTAGGTGGAAGTACTCCACCTCGTCCCAGGTTTCAAACGTTTCACCGGGGAATAGGTTGACGTAGCCCCCCCGAAATAGCCAGGACACCGGCAGCTTTTGGCTACAGAGCTCGTCACAGAGCCCGCAGCGGCTACAGAGGGTGGTCTGCAGCCGCTGCACTTGCCGGTGTAGGTTATCGCGATCGCCCTGAGAGATGGGTTGGCGGCCATGTCCCGCCCGGGCGTTTTCCTCCGCTTCGGCCACTGAGGCGGTGCCCGGCACAACGCAGCTCACCGCGTCGTGCTCCAGGATGGCCCTCAAAATATGGCTGGCGCTGAGATCGCTGTGCTCTGTCGTCTGAGTGCGGGGCGGAAAGGCCTTGCTGGGGCACAGCAGCCCCCCGGCCAGCGGCTTCATGATCATCAGGCCGGTGCCCAGCGCTTGCGCCAGGGGAAAAATTTTCGCTGGCACAGACGGCAGATGCTCAAAGTGTCGCCCCGGCGGCGGACTGTAGGAGAGTAGATGAAACCCCAGGGGATTGTAGGCAATCATCAGCGCATCAAAGATGTTTCGCTTGAGCAGCGTCTCCACATAGTCAGGCCCCCCGTGGGTGGTGCAGAAGATGGCGCCGATGCGCCCCTCCTGCTTCTTCCGCTGCAAAAACTCCACCATGCCCTTCGGACCCCAAACGTTTTCACCTAGGGCCTCGCGGTCGTCGATACAGGCAATGCCAAAGATGTCGATTTTGGGACGGTCAAACCTGACGCAGGCTTCCTCAAACAGGTGCTCAAAGTGATTGACGAAGCCGTGGGTATTGCCGTGGGTGTCGTAGGCCTGGGTGCAGATATGGACATCGTGCTTTGCATGGCGGATGGCTTCGGCGACTAGGGCATCTGCGCCCTCGTAGTCGGGGGCCGTATGAACAAAATTGACGCCCAAATCAAACCCCTGCTGCAGCGTCGCCAGGGCTTGATCTTGGGGAACGCGCCGCAGTTGACAGGTGCCAAAGCCCACGGCGGAAACCCACAGGTTGGTCTGTCCCAGGCGGCGGTACTGCATGCCGGCTGGCTTGGGTAGAAGATGGGATCTGACCGACTGGGCTAAGGATTTGAGAGGTTTCATTTTGTCAGTCGTGAAGACAAATGGTGAATTCATCGCGCGAACTTGAGAAGATAGCCAAACAGCAGCCCCAGCTTTTCTCTCCCTCTCTGGATCAGTAAGCTGCTCAAGATTGACAGACGGTACCCAGTTTGAGGCGCTTTAGACAAAATTCGTAATGGATAGAGATAGGCATCGTGATAGACGTTGGGGAAATGGGCTTCCACCGCCGCCTTCAAATCCCCACCGGCAAATGAGTTTCGGCCTACCCCCTCAAAGCTGTAGGCCAAACCGTACTTATCGGCCAATAGCTGCAGGTAGGCTAGGCCATCCAAGATATCCGATGTCGGTTCTGGAAATCGGTAGTCGAAGTCGCCCAGAATCGTGGGCCGACCGCTGGCGATCGCCCGCCTAACGAACCGCCGAATCTCCTGCCGGGAGCAGTTTTCAGGCAGCATGATGTACTTCACCGTCACAACCGCACCCGCCAAAATATAGGTGCGCAAATTCTGCCAGACGGTGTTGTACAGGTCATAGCCCTTGAGCTGCTGGTAAACGCTAGGGCTCCCCGCATCCACCGAGCACAGCACATGAATGCGGCTCGCTTCAACGGCACCCTCTTTAAGAAAGGTCGGCGTTTGGGTCGCATTGGTGTGGACCCACTGGGTTGTACCGTGGTCGCTCAGCAATCTCAGCGTCTGGTTAAATTCAGGCATCAGCGAAGGCTCGCCGCCACCGCCCCAATCAATCACGGCGTCAGGTGCGAGGTACTGCTTTTCGATGAGCTGACGCACGCTGCGGTAAACGTCATAGGATTTTAGCTTGGCCCTGGTTTTGCGGGGGGACCAGTCCGCCCACTCTAGCCAGCAGTAGCGGCATTTTAGGTTGCAGCCTAGCCAGGCGGTGATCCCCAGCCAACGAACGGGGTAATTTGCCTGGGGCCACGGCCGCTTGACTAAATTGGGACAGCCCTTGCAGTTTGGGTGATGGGTAGCCGTTTGATTTTGACTGACGATGTCGCGCCGTGCTGTAATCACGTCGTCGAAACAGATGTCTCCGCCGCGATAGGCCAAAAGCGTGGGCTCCCCAGTGCCGTGGTGGACGATGGCGCAAGATCGGATACTGAAGTAAGAGAAGCTCAGCCCATTTTCGAGATAGTCGCAGCTCCAATATTCTTCTAGCTCACTGCTTCTATCATCAAGGGTCATTGCTCAAACGCTTATAGACATAGCTGTCTGCTGAGTTAGCCGAGTCGCCGCCGTTGATACCACCGGTCAATGGGCTTCCTCGCTAACTGCACCCTGTTGCCTTGAATCAGCAGCGTTATTACCCCCGTCAGGGCAACAGGGCTCTACAGCACGTCCATCTTGGCAAACTCCCCCTCGTTTGGCTATAGGCCAGTGCAGCAACGGGGCTAGAACTGGAAAACCGTCCTCAAGTTGACCCCAAATAGGGTGTCGTTATCGCTGTCGTGTTCTGGGTTGAAGACGACAAGCACCCCAGGAATCAGCTGGATATTGTCAGTCAGTCGGTAGCGGTAGAAGCTCTCTAGGTGCCAAGCCACATCGTCGTCTTCTGGGCCGCTGTCGTTGTCGAGGACCCGAGGGGGCTGCCCGACCAAAAAGCCGAGGGCATCCCCCTCTTGAACCAGATCCAGGGCCGCCAGAGAGATGGCCCAGTTCAATATGGTGGCGTCATCCCCATCCTCTACCGTGGCGCTGTCGACCTGGGCATTGGCCAGCGTCAGCCCAGCCCAACCCGAGAGCAAGAACTGGTCAGCTAGCCGCCAGCTTGTCTGCGCGCCGAACTGATGGGATGACGTGGCAATTTGACCAAAGGGAGCATTGGCTAACCGGCTTCCGGTGCCGCCGGAGACGAAAGCCTCTCCGCCAGGGTAGTAGGCCCGCGCGTAGGTCAAGCCAAAGCCCAGATCATCGGTGGGGGAAATCTCAAGCTGAGCCAGAGCCGCATAGGAGCCATTAAATAGGCCGCTGCCATCGCTGGGATCCTCCCCGTTGCGAGCCAGGTAGCCACCGGAGAAGGCCACAACATCATTCAGCTCATAGTTTGCCGTCACCCCAGCGCCTGTGATGCCCTGATAGTAAATGGGGTTGAAGCGGCCAAAGCGGGATACCGCACCTGAGACAGGGTTAAAGAAGGTTGGGTTGTAGGAGGGGACGTTAGTTTGAAAGGCACCCCGCACAGCGTCGATGGTGAATCGCAGGTCCTCTGTTGCCGGGAACCGGTAGAAAAACTTACCGATGGTGAAGTCTCCGTCAGTGTCTCGGTCGAAGGAGAGGCGGGTCATGTTGGTGCCGGCAGTGGCAGCCCCAAACCGCCCAGGCTCAAGTGCATCTAGCCGCACTTTTAGCAGGTCGCGTCCAGTAAAGCTGGTGTCAAAGTTGAGGCGAGCCCGGTAGTTGAGGGTGACGTTCTCATCGATGTCATCGCCGCTGCCGTCTGCCCGCTCGCCGCCAAATAGCCCATTGGTCGAGATAGAGACCGTTCCCCGTAGCCGGGTGGTGGTGGAAAACTGGTTGGCCTCCAGCTCAGCGGTGCGGACCTCTAGGCTATCCACCTGCTCCCGCAAGTCGGCAAGCTCAGTCTCAAACTCACTTTGCAGCCGCTGTAGGGTGGCAACATCTTGCTGGTTGAGGCGCGTCTGCTCTATCTGCTCGCTGATTTGCTGCAGGCAAGCGTTGAGGCCAGCGGCAAATTCGTAGCGGCTCATGGCGGTGCGGCCTCGAAAGCTGCCGTCTGGGTAGCCCGCGATGCAGCCGTAGCGCTCTACTAAGCTCTGCAGCGCGGTGTAGGCCCAATCTGTGGGGCGTACGTCAGAGAGCTGAGAGACTGAGGTGACCTGCTCAAGGGCCTCGGCGTCAAGCGTCTCAGCGTCAAGAGCGATCGCGGC
>JBCCAG010000760.1:0-2329 GCA_039814955.1 Cyanobacteria bacterium P01_A01_bin.135 | reverse complement strand
GGTCATGGCCGCTTCTCCTTCGATTTTGAGCCTGCGGCTGGCGATCGCTGTCCTGGTAGTGGCCTGCCCCTGTGCTCTAGGCCTAGCAACGCCAACGGCAATCTTAGTGGGGGCCGGCATTGGCGCGGAGCAGGGAATTCTAATTCGCGGGGGAGACCTGCTCGAAAAGCTGTCCCAGGTGGATACGGTGGTGTTTGATAAGACCGGCACCCTGACCCTGGGGCACCCGGCCCTGACAGCCTGCCGCCTGTTAGATCACGCTGACTGCCCCGATACCGCCCGCGCTCTGCAGCTTGCCGCCGCTGCCGAGCAAGGAACCCATCACCCCATCGCCGTTGCCCTACGGGATGCCGCAGCGACGCAGCAGCTCCCTTCACTAGCGGCCCAAGATTTCCAGACGGTGGCCGGGGGCGGCGTGTCTGCTCTAGTGGAGGGGCAGCGGATTTATCTGGGGGCGCTGGACTGGCTACAGGGCCTAGGTATGGCGGTGGATGCCGATATACAGGCTGCGGCGGGAGAAACCATTGTCGCCTTGGCCATTGACCATCATCCCGTAGCGCTATTCACTATCAAGGATGAGCTGCGGCAAGGCGCGGCAGCGGCGATCGCTCACCTGCAGCAGATGAGGCTGCATTTCCATTTGCTAACGGGGGACGGCCCCGAGGCTGGGTTAGCGGTAGCGGCAGCAATAGGCATCTCGCCCAAACAGGTGCGCTGCCAGATTAAGCCTGAGCAGAAAGCAGCGGCGATCGCCAAGCTTCAAGAGCAAGGACACATTGTCGCTATGGTGGGGGACGGCATCAACGACGCTCCCGCGCTGGCCCAAGCTGATGTAGGCCTATCGCTGCAGGGTGCCACCGATACTGCCGTAGAAACGGCGGGGATAATCCTGATGACGGGCGATCCCTTAGATGTGATTACGGCCATTCGCCTCAGCCGCCGGGTTATGGCTAAAATCCGCCAAAATCTGTTCTGGGCCTTTGCCTACAATACATTGGGGCTGCCGGCGGCGGCAGGTGTCTTCTTCCCGATGACGGGGCTGCTGTTGAGCCCGGCTACTGCCGGGGCCTTGATGGCCCTCAGTTCAGTCAGCGTCGTTACGAATTCTCTACTGCTCAACTACCGCAAGATGCAGCTGCGGCCTGGGTAAGCTGTTCGAAGGTACGGGGAGCGGCTCCAAACTACCTGCAAAACGTTACAAATCTCTGCTAGCGCCCGGAAGGGTTAGCAATTCTCTAGAATTAAGTTACGCTGGATCTGAATCAGTGGCCATAGCCGTAATAGAGCGCCGATAGAGCGTCTGAGCCTGAGGTTGCTTGACTTTGTAATGAATACCCTAGGGTGACTTGTAGAACAGCCTACCCCATCTTCAAACGCCACTTGCACATGTTGAAACTATAGGTTAGCAATGCCCTCGGAAGCGCACCAAAACCACCTCCTGATCATCGAAGATAACAAGGGCCGCCGAGAGTTTATTCTCGACAGTCCTGTCTATTCGATTGGCCGAGATCCAAAGTGCGATATTCGCTTGGTCTCCCAGTTTGTGTCGCGCCGCCATGCGACCCTGGTTCAGCTTCCCCATGAGGATGGCAGCCACTACTATCGAATTGTTGATGGCAACCTCAAGGGCAAAACCAGCGCTAACGGCTTACTCATCAACGGACGCAAGCTCCAGGCCCACGATCTCGAGGATGCCGACAAGATCGTGTTTGGCCCCCAGGTTTACGCCATCTACTACATGCTCAAGCGGGACGCCATTGTCACTATTCCGCCCATCGACAGCGAGTTCGAAGACATTACCCTGATTAGTCCTAATATGGTGGGAGAGCCAGAGGATGATTCGGGGGATGGAGAAACGAGTGAAGTGTAGCGATCGCCGTCGATTAGTCGCCCTAGTCATAGTTTTCAGCGTTACTGCCACCGCCTGCTTTCCTAATGCCTCCAATCAAGTGAGCGATCCGCCGGAGGCGACGGCAGATTTACCGGTGGAGCCACCAGCGGAAGAGGCCGCGCCGCCCGAACCTGAGCCAGCCGCTTCAGACGAACCGTTCCCCGAGCCTCAGCCTGAGGCTAGCTCTCCCACGGCTGAGTCCTATACCTCCGCCGGCGATAGCACTTCGGCCCCCGCGACCACAGGCGCCATCAACGTCAGCAGCTTTACTACCGAGGAACTGTTTGCAACGGGGGAGGGTGGCTGTGGCATGTCCCTCTGGCGGGCTGACTCTGACCCGTTTCAAGACGGCTTTATCTTCTTCAATGGCTTGGACGAGCTAGCCATCATCCCCATCGGCGGAGAGATGGTGAGGCTGGAGCGCAAAACTGCCACTGG
>JBCCAG010000438.1:0-4073 GCA_039814955.1 Cyanobacteria bacterium P01_A01_bin.135 | reverse complement strand
GTGGTAGAACGCCGGTATCTGCCACCCCAGCGTCCGATAGAGCAAAATCTGCTTTGCCGTAGACAGCAGCAGGTCCTCCCCCCGCACCACCTCTGAGATGGCCATAGTATGATCATCTGCCACCACCGCCAGCTCGTAGCTAGGGAAGCCGTCCCGCCGCCAAACGATAAAGTCGCTAAAGTCTTCACCTGCCGTGAAGGACTGGGGGCCGAAATTCTGGTCCACAAACCGGATAGTCTCCCCATCCGGTACCCGGAAGCGCCAGTTCACGGTACCGGGTTCATCCTCTATTGCCCAAGTCGCAGGGCGTAGGGCTACGGGAAAAATCACCTCGCGATCGCCTTCGTGGGGGGCACTTAGGGCTTGGGCCACATCCTTACGGGAATGGGGGCTGGGGTAGATGGCGCGGGCCGCGCTGAGCCGCTGCCAAACCTGCCGGTACTGGGCATGGCGCTGCGCTTGAAAGTAGGGTCCATAGGGGCCGCCGATGTCGGGTCCCTCCTGCCAGCGGAACCCAAACCAGGTGAGGTCTTCTAGCATGGCGTCTAGATACTGGAGCTTGCAGCGATCTCGGTCTAGGTTCTCCACCCGCAGGACGAGCGCTCCCTTGAACTCAAGAGCCCGCTGCTGCGCAGTCCAAAAGGTTTTGGCGTGGCCCAGATGCAGGTGACCTGTGGGGGTAGGCGCTAGCCGGCCTCGGTAGTTTGCGCCGGCAAGGCTCACAGCAACCATTGGCAACCTGACGCGATCACCTCAAGGGTATCGGCGGCGGTGGCATTAAGGCCGCCCCCCTGACAGCCCGCTTGATAGCCTAGAGAATCCACATCTTCACAAAAAAGACACGGATCTAATAACTGAATTTTGTAAAACATGGCAAATGGCTTCATAGACTTAAAGCAGCCAGGTCCAGCCAAACCGTCAGCGCTCTTTGACAACGGTGCGCCATCGGGAACATCTGCTGAGGGATATCGTCTCGTTTGTGGGGTGGCCCTCTAACCTATTAGTTGACATCAGCCGATCTTAGATGAAGCCAATGCAGCAGTCCATTGCGGATTTAAACCCTTTTTCGTCCACCCATTCAGGCAGCTCTAGAGCTGGTCTCATGTCACTTCCGCCAGGAGAGCTCTCCAATGACGATCTAATTCTCCGCTGTCAATATGGAATTCGGCCCGACAAAGCGGCCTTTGCTGAACTGCTGCGCCGATACCAATCCCATCTAGAAAAGGTGTTCTATCACCTCGCTCCCGACTGGTCGGACCGCGCTGATCTGATTCAGGAGGTGTGGATTCGGGTCTACCGCAACTTGAAGCGGCTGCAGGAGCCGGCAAAGTTTCGCGGCTGGCTAACGCGGATCGCCACAAACTTATTCTACGATGAGCTGCGCAAGCGCAAGCGGGTCAAGTCCCCCCTTTCCCTAGATGCCCCTCGGCGGGCCGATGATGGGGAAATGAACTGGGAGGTGGCGGCCACTGACCCCGGCCCCGACCAAGAGCTGCTGACTCAGGAGTTTTATATTCAGCTGCATAAGGCGATCGCCGAGCTGCCGGAGATCTTCCGCACCACCATTATGCTGCGCGAGATTGAGGGCATGGCCTATGAGGATATTGCTGAGATGACCGGTGTTTCTTTGGGAACCGTTAAGTCAAGGATTGCGCGGGCGCGCAGTCGCCTGCAGTCACAGCTGCAGCGCTACATTGATTTGTAGGGGTGACTGCTTGTACGCCTAGTTGGCCAAGCGGTCCATCGGCCATGGGCTCAAAGGTTTTTTCCCGCTAAAGCTTAGTCGTCGGAGTCTATAGTATTCAGAATTATGAACGGTCTCCTCATTTAAGTTAAGTAATTTCAATGAGATGATTTTTGTGGAGCAAACCAGTGGTCGCCGCCGTCACTATAGGCATAACAGTCAAAAACAGTTCACTCTTTCAGGTTCCTTGACTGCTCTACCCCTGCTTACAAGATATTTTCTAATCCTCTCTCTACACCTATAGACCTGCCATGCCCCGCGATTCCTATCCCCGCTTTGCTGACGACCCCAACCAAGACAACCTGAAGCGCGATCGCTTCGAGCTGTTGAGTGCCTATCTAGACGGTGAGGTAACCCCTGCTGAGCGACAGCAGGTGCTTCAGTGGCTAGAGACCGACCAGACCATGCAGTGTCTCTACGCACGGCTGCTGAAGCTGCGCCGGGGGCTGCAAACCATGCCGATGCCGCCTTCAGAGATCTCGGTAGAAGAAACCATCGCCAAGGTTGAGGCTCGCCTCCAGCGTCGTCCCCGCCGGTCCGCTGCCCTCTGGGGCGGGACTGCGATCGCCGCCCTGTTCGTCTCCGCGGTCATGGGCAGTTTGACCGTTCCCGGTGCTATGAACTGGTTTAGGTCCAGCGATGAGCTCCAGCCGACGGGTGCCCAAGAGGCGCTCCAGGATGCGTCCGATACGCCAGAAGTGGCAGCGCCAGCAGCGCCAGTCACCCCCGGTGAGGCCCTAATTATCACCGTCGATGAGCCCGTTGTGCCCATGCCCGCCGAAGAAGAGATTACGGAGCCCCCTCGCGCTGCCGATGCGGCTAGCGAGTTGGCTGAGCCCGAGGCCAACCCTGAGGTGCCGGAAGAGGCCGCTGGTGATACATCAGATCTTCTGTAGCCAGGGCAATTGCGGTCTCTATGCTGGCCAGCGCCCCTGGGGCAGCAGCTTGCCCCCCATTTGCTGGACGCGCCAGGGCTCCATTAAGTAAACCCAGGCGGTTCCCAGGGGCTCAAGACCCAAAACCCTCGGCTCCGTTGGCACGAGCGGTACCTGAATGCGGTAGTACTCATTTTCCTGGCGCGGGCGCAGAGGGTCGTAGTCTTCTAGCTCGTCTAGCATCTTTAACCACGCCGGATCGTTGAACTGCAGCCGATAGCCGTAGATGGCGAATGCCGTGTCGGTGGGGGCCGTCATGGCCGGATAGCCGGCGGGCAAGTCGTAAAGGTGGCCCCGAGCGATCGCCGGCTGCTGAGATAGGGCGCCGGCGCAGTAGCGAGGGTAGTTCACTCCGCCTGGCTTTAAGGTGCCGTAGACGAAGACGCTGATCAGCTCGTTTGCTAGGGCCATTGTTTTCAATGGGGCAACTCCTTATAGGGTAACCCTCTAATCCATTGGGACAGTTGCTATAGAATGGGGGCAATTCCCGTTTATTTATAGCCCAGCAGGAGTCGTTCGTGGAGCGCTATCAAGCAGAGGCAATCGAACCCAAATGGCAGCAGGTTTGGCAAGAGCAGCAGCTCGACCGAACTGATGAGTCCAGCAAGCCCAAGTTCTACGCTCTATCCATGTTCCCTTACCCCTCGGGGAACCTGCACATGGGCCACGTGCGCAACTACACGATTACGGACGTCATTGCCCGCTTCAAGCGAATGCAGGGCTACCGAGTGCTGCACCCCATGGGCTGGGATGCCTTTGGCCTGCCCGCTGAGAACGCCGCCATTGATCGGGGGGTGCACCCGGCCAAGTGGACCTACGAAAACATTGCTCAGATGACGGACCAGCTCAAGCAGCTAGGCTTATCCTACGACTGGGGCCGGGAAGTGGCCACCTGCGCGCCCGACTACTACCGCTGGACCCAGTGGATTTTCCTGCAGTTTTTGGAGGCGGGGCTAGCCTACCAGAAAGAGGCGGCGGTGAACTGGGACCCGGTGGACCAGACAGTGCTGGCCAATGAGCAGGTGGACAGCGACGGGCGCTCCTGGCGCTCGGGGGCGATGGTGGAGCGGCGACTGCTGCGCCAGTGGTTTTTGAAAATTACTGACTACGCCGAGCAGCTGCTGACGGACCTAGACAAGCTAGACGGCTGGCCCGAGCGAGTGAAGCTGATGCAGGCCAACTGGATTGGCAAGTCTGTGGGGGCCAGGGTCACCTTCAAGACCAAAGATGATCAGGAAATCGTCATCTTTACTACCCGCCCCGACACCCTGTGGGGGGCGACCTTTATGGTGCTGTCGCCGGAGCACCCGATGGTAGATTCCCTAATCACCGAGGCGCAGCGGGCAGCGGTGGAAGCTTACCAGAAAGAAGCCGCCGCCAAGAGCGAATTAGAG
>JBCCAG010000324.1:0-4898 GCA_039814955.1 Cyanobacteria bacterium P01_A01_bin.135 | reverse complement strand
GACTCCACCGCAAAAATCTCCAAGAACTCATCCTCTAGTAGCGAGATCTCCGGCTCTAGCGGCGTAATCTGCGCTGCCCCCACCGTGGAGAGCGCTGACTCATCTGTCGGCGATCGCCTTCGCTCCTCAATTACTGGGTCAATTACTGGGTCACTGTCTGCTTCGTGGGAATCTGCTTGCGCAAAGGGCTTCAGGGGAGTGGCAGCCGGGTGAGACTCTGGGGCAGAAGAAACTTCGGGGGCTGCTCCGTCGCCGTGAATCGAATCAGCGTTGACAATGGGTAGGGGTGTCTCATCGGGCACGGGCATTGAACCATGGGCCGCAGTGCTAGTCGCCCTCGCCGCTGACTCTGAGAAAGTCAGCGGTAAAAACTTATTGCACACCATCCGCTCAAACTCGCTGTTGTAGTGGCAAACGCTCTGCCCCCGGCGCTCCCACATGTCGAGAATCTGCGCGACAGAGATGACTTTATAGCGCCCTTGATAGAGCGCTTCCACAATGGCGGAGCGCAGCCAGTGCTGCGGGTAGCGATCGCGCCACTGAGCTACCCACTCATCGGGTTTAAGCCCGCCGAGCTCGAAGCTATAGTACTGCAGCAGATGCTCTAAAAGCTCAGCTTCACTGTCATGCGTCATCGCTTTCTTTTGTTCACCTTAGCTCTATTATTATCCCCCAATCTCCAAACTAACTCCTGTAGCCCTGATTGTCTGGATATTACTGTCTAAGCAATGGCAGTATATTCACTTATAGCACTGCAATACTACTGCCATCAGGATAGCTTCAGATACCAATAGACTGGTTCCCTATTCCGACTGATTGAGAATACAGTCGGTGTTAATCAGCTGCAGCGATCGCACCGTTGCGGTTTGGCATCTGGGGGCCACTGCGGCCAGGGCCGATGGCTCCCCGGATTCAAAGGCGGTCAGCGCCGGAATGTCGGCCCGGTACTGGGCGATCCAGCTTTGGGCCGGGTAGTCTGGTTCGTAGGCGCTGCGCTCTAGCATCCAAAAATCAATGCCCTGCTGGCGAATCACTGCCTGTAGCTCCGTTAGATTGGGGGTGTACTGGGCCTGGGCAAGGGCGATCGCCCGCTGGCGGAAGGGCAGGTAATACCCCAGGTGGTAGGGAATCGCGTACTCCCGCGCCACCGCCACGGAGCGAGCAGCGAAGGCGGGAATATTGCTGGCTGGCTCAGCGATGGAGGCGATGCGGCTGTCAGGGGGTAGATCGCGCAGCAGTCGATGGAGCTGGGGGGCCTGGGCAACCTTGTACTTTGTCAGCGGAAAGTTCTCTACAAAGGCTGGGTAAGCCAGCAGCAGCGCCGCCCCCAGCCCCAGCCCCAGCAGCCCTAACCGGCGGCGCAGCAGCCAGCGCACAATGGCCGTTACCACGATGCCAGCGGCGATCGCCATCACAAACCGCCAGGTGTGGTCGAGGTAGCGACTGGGGAGGTGCAGCCGAAACAGCATCAGGTGCGCCGCCACAAACCAGATAAAGCCCGCCACCCAGATGCGCCACAGCACCCCCCGGTGCGTCGTCCAGTCGTCTCCGTAGCTGGCGAGGGGCCCTCGCCGCCGCAATGCCAAAGGCAACCCCAGCCCCAGCAGCAGCGTGGCGGGGCGCACCAGCCCCACATGCAAGAGTCCGCTGCGATCGCCCAGCAGGTAGAACCACCAGAGGTTATTACTAAAAAAGAAGTTGCGCCCCCCGGGCCAGAACTCTGGCAGCTCTCGGGCTTGGGCCGCAGTAATTGTGGGGCCATAGCCCGAGGCGGTGAGGGCATAGTAGCCCATAACGGTTGCGGCGATCGCCAGCCCAACGCCGCAAAACACAAGATTGCGCCGGGTTAGCTGCAGGGCAAAAGGCGAGAAGGTTACCAGCTGTAGCCCCAGCACCGCGCTAGCCACCAGCACGTACTGGGGGTAGAACAGCCCCAGCAGCAGCAGCGACACTGCGATGCCACTGGTCGGCCAGATTAGCGATGCCTTAGGACGGGCGCGGTACTGCACCCAGTAGTATAAAAACGCAGCAAAAAAGGGGTAGACAAAGGCCCGAGGCGTGGCAGAGATAAGGTCGTCCTTCATCCACAAGGTCTGGTTAAGCAGCAGGGTGGCGACAAACCCGGTAAACGGCACCGGCAGCAGGGTGAGGGCAATTTCAAAGACATAGCCCGTGGTCACCAGCGCCAGGACGATAGGCAGCAGCTTGTTGAAGGTAAACGGCGCCAGCCCCACCGCCGCCCCCATGCGATATAGCCCGGTATATCCCAGGGGCGTCACGGACTGGAAGTAATTGGCGATCGGGTCATTGGGGAAGGCGTTGGGGTCAGTGAAGCGGGCCATCCAAAACAGGTACTGCCGCGCGTCGTCCTGCACAACCCATTCCCCCCAGCCCTGGTGCAGGGCGAGTAAACCGTAGACCAGTGGGGCCACAAAGCTGAGGCCAAGACAGACAGAGCGCAGCCGACGGGAAGGGTTAGGGGTCACCAGCCATTGCTGCAGCCGCAGGGCAATGGCGCTGGGTTTACTGACGGCCATCCCCTACCGCCCGAAATAGCCAGGGATCATCATCCGTTTCAAAGGGCACCGGCTCCAGGGACATGTCTCGCCGCCCCAGCCGCCGCCCCAGCTGCCGGGTCAGACGCTGGCTGGGCAAAAATACCAGCAGCTCTGGCTGATTTTCGCCCCTGGGCAGCCTCACCTGGCGGGGCATCTCCACGAGCTGTATCTGTACTGTCGGCGCGAGCTCATGCAGCAGCGTCAGGATGCGGCCCGCCGGCTGGTAGTCGCTCAGCAGCAGCGGCTCGCCCCTAGTGTCAGCCTCTTGGTTGACGATTTGGGCCACGTCGGGGATGCGGCGACTCTTGGCGTAACTCTTGTGCCACCACACCGGCACATGGGCGCTGACCGTGCAGGAAAGAACGCCCGCTAGCGCCAGAGCGATCGCCACCCCGCGCCACCGCCGCCAGTAGGGGCCCCGCGCTGCCCACCGCTGCCCCAGAAAATGCCCGATGGCGATCTGCAGCCCCAAGTAGGCCGGCACGGCGTAGCGGGTGATGCTAGAGCGCCGCCCCCCCAGCAACACATCCGGGCCTATCAACGCCAGCCCCGTCACCCCCATCAGCGTCACGACAAACACCCAGCGCTGAGGGGGCTCACGGCGAGCGAGGTTAACTACCGCCAGCACCGCTAGGGCCGCCAGCACATAATGCACCGGATTAATGGCGCTGGGACCCTGATTGAGGTCAAAAAACACCCGGCTGAGGTTGAGCAGCCAAAATAGCGGCATGGACCCAGCCCGGTCGGCATTCACTGAAGCGGTGTTGCCGGTAAACTGGTCAAAGTTTTGCAGCACGATGGCGAGCCAGGGCAAAAACAGCAGCACTGCCAGAGCCATCGCTCCCAAGAAACCTAGCCACTCCCGCCTCTTGCGGGTGACCGCAACATAGATGCCGTGGCCCGCCAATACCAGAGCAGAAAAGGGATGGGCATACAGCGCCGCCGTCGCCGCCACACCGTAGCCAGTCCAGCCGCGCCAGCGCCGAGCCTGCAGCAGTAGGGCGCTGCTCACCAAAATCGTTAGGGTCCAGAGGCTGTACTCTCGGGCCTCCTGGGCATAGAGCACCTGAAACGGTGACACCGCAAACAGCGCCGTGGTCACCCAGGCGATCGCATTCCCCTCCCCCTCAGCTGCCGGAAACAGCGATCGCATCAGCCAAAACATGGCGGGTAGGGTCAGTAGGCCGAGCAGAGCCGACAGCAGCCGAATGCTGGTCACCGAATGGGGTAGAGCGCTCAGCCAGCTGCGGGCCATGGCGTAGTACCCCGGAGAATGCTCTGGATGCTGGGCCAGAGCCTGCCAGGTTTCCTGCCAGCCCCGACTAGCGTTAGGGTACTGGTAGCGCTCCAGCAAGTCGGCAGTGGAGTTAGTCTGCCCGTCGTACAGTTGGGCAATGAATTGGGGCTGAGTGTAGCCGGAGATCCGCAGGGAGGTCATGGTTTCGTCGTACCAGTAGACCTTGCCGCCGAGGTTGTAGAGTCGAAAGCAAACCCCTAAAACTAGCAGGGTCACCACGAAAATGCGTAACCAGGGACGAAGCTTGGGAAACGCAACCATCGGGAAGGCGCTACTGCTCTTGGGCTAGGGCATTTCTTGCCCGGTCCACCCGGTCCGGCGCTTCGCTCATCACCGTCTCGATGTTCTCCAGCATCTCACCGGCGTGGTTTTCCAGAACCTTGGTGGATAGCGATACCCGCCGCTTCGACTCATCTAGGGCGATAATAATGGCGCGCACGGGCCGCCCTACTTCAAATAGCTCATCCAAGGATGAGACGAAATTTTTGCTCACCTGGTTGATGTGCAGCAGCCCGGTGACCCCTTCAAAATCCACAAAGACGCCAAACGGCTTGATGCCGGATACCCGCCCGTCGATCAGCTGCCCTACCTCCAGCTGGCTGAGGCTCGCCGCCTGGCGGGCCAGCCGCTGGGAGAGCACTAGCCGCCGCCGCTCGGGCTCCACTTCTAATACGCTCACCGTCAGGACGCTGCCCACCAGGGAGTTGAGGTCGTGGCGGTCCACTAGGTGCGATCGCGGAATAAAGCCCCGCACGCCCTGAGCGTTAACGGTAACGCCGCCCTTGTTGACGCCGCTCACCCGTACTTCCACGGTTTCTTCACTGTCCAGGATATTGCTGAACCGCTCCCACAGCCGCTTCAGCTCAAGCTGACGCACCGAGAGGGTGACCTGACCTTCGGCGTTTTGCTCCTTAATAATCAAAAAATCGCGCTCTTCACCGACCGGCAGAATGTCTGCCAGATTTGCTCCGGCCTTTAGCGCGGCTTCGTCTTTGGGCAGGTAGGCCGTGGCCTTGCCGCCAATATCGACGTAGATCCCGTCG
>JBCCAG010000922.1:0-1641 GCA_039814955.1 Cyanobacteria bacterium P01_A01_bin.135 | reverse complement strand
GTACACCAACTTGAGTCAACAATACACGAAACGCACCTGACTTAGCAGCCATTGCTGCCCTCTTTCCCATTATGGCAGTCAACTTGGGGTGATGGCAGTCCCCGGCTCCTGACGTCTACCGTCAGCCAACCCGTAAGGTTCCTAACGCCTAAAGTATACAGGGTTAACAGGGGGAATGCTCATTGGGTCAGGCGCTCAAGGATGGGAAGCAGGGCCGCATCCTCAAAGTCGGCGATGGTGTGCTTCGCGCCAACCTGGAGAAGAGCGGTAGGCTGATGGGTAGAGGTCACCCCAATCGTGAAGATCCCCGCAGCAACCGCCGAGCGAATGCCAGAGGGCGAATCTTCAAACACAAGGGCCTGATCAGCTGCAACCCCCAATTTCGTTAGGCCTGTGAGGTAGGGGAGCGGGTGGGGCTTACCTTGGGGTAATTGCTCGCTGATGACGATGGTGGAGAACCAGGGGCGCAGCTTGAGGGCATCGATCATAAAGTTGGCGTTGGCCGCTGGCGCATTGGTCACAACCCCCCGGTCAATGCCCTGTTCCACGGTCCACTGCAGCAGCGTCTCTAATCCCGCTAGGGGAACTAGCTCATTTGCGGCCCGCTCGCGAAACTGCTGCTCTTTGCGATCGCTCAGCTGCTTTCCTTCCGCGTCGGAGAGCTGCGGCAAAATGTCGGCAATAATATCGACGTTGAGCCGCCCGCTAAAGGTGGCGTCGTACAGGCTGCGGTCAACCCCAATGCCGTAGGGGTGAAGGATATCTTGCCAAATAGCGAAGTGAATTGTGTCGGTGTTGGCGAGGGTGCCATCTAGGTCAAAGAGAATGGCGGACAGCATTAACCGAACGTTGCCCCATTCCAGCCCCACATCATGCCCTGGGCATTGGCGAATTCAATGTAAGTTCGATTTTTTGGGACGCCGATGGTGGCCTCGACCTTCTGGCAAAAGTCCTGGCTCATGGTGCGGGTTTGGTCAGCGCCCATGGTGCCGACGCTTTTGATTTCGATAAAGCAGGTTGGGTCAGTGCTGCCGCCAAAGGTCATCGGCACAGCGGCGTCAAACGCCGTCATCACATAGGATTCTGGCTTGCCCAAATGGGAGGCTAGGCTGGCGGACAGGCTTTTCAGCATCGTCTCAACCTCAGCTTGAGGCGGCGACTCGATGGAGGTTTGAACTCGAATTAGCGGCATGGTGCGCGTCTCTCACAGAAAGTCAGTAGAGCTGCTGATAGTCGCTGTTGTCCGCCTCGTCGTCCTCGCCGCCATCTTCCACTGGGCGATAATCGGCGTACTGAGATGAGGCAGCGGGGGGTTCGTCTCCATAGCTGCCGTAACCCTCAGGGGCAGGCTTTACATTGAGTGGACGGCGTCCGCCGCTGTCGGGGCGCTTGGCTTGAGGCGACGCTGGCCGGTCATCGGGCCTACTATCAATGGGCCTACTATCAATGGGCCTACTATCAATGGGCCTACTATCAATGGGCCTGCTATCAATGGGCCTGCTATCAATCGGAGGCAGGGAAGAGGGGCCGATGCTCTCGGTGGGCATGTCGGGCGCATCCCAGTCATCCTGCACGGGAACAGAGCGGACCGCGGGCTCCGGCCTGCGGCTGCGAGGCAGACGGCGCTTGCGGGGCGGAGCC
>JBCCAG010000062.1:0-11045 GCA_039814955.1 Cyanobacteria bacterium P01_A01_bin.135 | reverse complement strand
TGGTAGGCTTCGGGCAATTCTGCAAGTAGGGTTGGGAGGAGAGACATCCGACAGACCTCAAATGTAACGCTGACTTTCGTAATTTATCGGTATTTTAACATGGGTAGGCCCGCCGCAAGCAGCCCTCTCTAGGTTATAGGCTTCGCGCCAGGCTCCCAATTGTGGTTTAGGTGTGGTTTGGGTTGAAAGGGTGCAGTCAGCCTGGCTAATGCCGTATGGTGTTGACGGTAAGCGAGGCCGGCTTCGGCGATCGCGACATTAGCTCACTAGCATCCCAGACACAACCGCTTATGCCTTTTCCTCGCTCCAGTGGCGTGCTCCTGCACCCGACCTCATTCCCCAACCGACTGGGGGTTGGAGACCTTGGCCCGGAGGCCTATCGCTTCATCGACTTTCTCCACGAGTGCCATCAGCGGGTTTGGCAGGTGCTGCCCCTTGGACCGACGGGTCACGGCAACTCTCCCTATATGTCGTATTCTTCGATGGCGGGGAATCCCCTATTGATTAGCCTCGACTCACTGGGGGAGGCAGGCCTGCTCACCCATGAAGAGCTGGCCGTCCCCGACATTACCACCCCTACCGTCGACTACGACGCGGCCACCCAAGCGAAGATGCCCCTCCTGGCAAAAGCCGCTGATCGATTTCAAGCCCAGGCCAGCGATGAGCAGCGACAGTCCTTTGAGGCATTTTGCCGCGATCGCGAGTTTTGGCTAGATGGCTACGCCCTGTTTATGGCTCTCAAGCAGGCCCATGGTGGCCAGTCTTGGACCCAATGGGATACTGACATTGCCCGCCGGCAGCCCGAGGCGATCGCCCAGTGGACGCAAAAGCTCAGCCACGAGGTGTTTCACCAAAAATACTGGCAGTTCCTGTTCCACCAGCAATGGAGCTGGCTGCGACAGTACGCCAACGAGCGCGGCATCTCAATTTTGGGGGACATGCCCTTCTACGTTGCCCACGACAGCGCCGACGTCTGGGAATTTCCCGACCGATTTCTCCTCGAGCCAGACGGACAGCCTTCCTCGGTGGCCGGGGTGCCGCCGGACTACTTCAGCGCCACCGGGCAGCTGTGGGGCAACCCAATCTTTAACTGGGAGCGCATCGAATCTCTGGGCTTTCAGTGGTGGATTCAGCGGTTCGAGGCGCTGCTGGCGTTTGTAGATATTATCCGCATTGACCACTTTCGCGGCTTTCAGGCCTACTGGGAGGTGCCGGGGGATGAGGCAACCGCTATGAACGGTAAATGGGTGGAGGCTCCGGGAGAGGCGCTGTTTGACCGGCTCAAGCAGGAAATCGGCTCGCTGCCCATCATTGCTGAAGACCTCGGAGTGATTACGCCGGAGGTGGAGGCCCTACGGGACCGCTACGAATTCCCGGGGATGCGGATTTTGCAGTTCGCCTTTGGCTCTGGCCCTGATAACGCCTATTTGCCCTTCAACTACAACCAAAACTGTTTGGTGTACACGGGCACCCACGACAACGACACCACCGTCGGCTGGTACGAGAGCGTTGACGACTACGCCAAGACCTCCCTCCATGACTACCTAGGGCAGCTAGGCCCCGACGGCATCCACTGGGACATGATCCGGCTGGCCCTCAGCTCTACCGCCAACCAGGCGATCATCCCCCTGCAGGACTTAATGGGGCTGGGGACAGAGCACCGCATGAACACGCCAGGATTGGGGGAGGGCAACTGGGTATGGCGATACCACCCGGCGGACATCACCGACCACCTTAAAGGCTACTTTCGGCACCTGACTCAGCTCTACGGGCGGGCACAGTAAGCCGCTAGCGCTGCTTGAGGGCAGGCGCGGCGTCAGTGGGGCTGGCGCCTTGGTCGCGTTCGTAGGGCGGTAGGGAAACGGCGCAGTGGCTGCACAGCAGCTCCTGGGGTTGCCAAGGGCTAATCCAATATACCTGGTGGGTTACCGTCAACCCACCGTCATCAGGGGCCGGGCTCCAGGGCTGGGGCTCCGCTTCGCTAGTGGTAAACCGCACCGCACCGATGTTGTTGATGCCCACCGTCTCCTGGCCTAGCTGAAACCACCGAGACCGCAGCAGGCGATTTCCCAGCCGCCGCCAGGGACCCAACCAGCCGCCGCCCTCGGGTTCCCCTCTGCCCCCTGGCACTACCAACCCCTCCATGGGGGTGGTCACCCGCCTCAGCCGCTGCCAGGGCAGCCACTGCAAATCGCAGGTCCAGTCAGGAGCACGGTCTACCGGGCGCTCTTTGCTAAAAAACCGCCCCAGTAGCCCGGAGGGAAGCTCATACATGGTCTTTGGGTGATTCCAGCCCAGCCAGCGGCGATCGCGCTCTGGCAGCAGCCAGGTCTTGAGGCGGCTCTGTACTAGGCGCGTCTGCAGCTCTTCGTTTTTGAGGCTGCTACAGGTGAGCTGCACTAGGGTTCGGGTCGCTCGGTCGCTCTGGTAGGTGAGGCGCATGCTGGCGCTGTAGTGAATATCGCCGGAGAGAATCACCACCTGGCGACGCTGGTCAAATAGGGTGGTTAGGAGCTGGGCCAGGGCTTCCATATTCACGGTCCAGGCATCCCCCACATCGGCGTCAAACACCTGCTTATTCTTCAGCTTCCAGTCGTGAACCCAGTCCAGAACCTCGACGTGGAACATGTTGGTGGGAGCCACTACTAGGGTGACTTCCACCCCCTTACAGCGCTGCAGCGGCTGGGTGAGCTGCTGCTCAAAAGCCGTCGGGCTCAGCAGCTGCGGCGGGGAAATAGGGGAGCCCTCAGCGGGAAAGGCCCGCCACATCCGCGTGTCGAGCATGATGACTGCGTGGTTGTGGCTTGGCACCACCACATGCCAGGCGATCGCCTCCGGAGCATGCTCTAGGCACACCAGTCCATCCCCATCGGGGGCAAACTGGGGGAGCCCGGTTTTTGGGTCGTAGCCTGGCAGCCCCAGGTAGCGGCCAATCTGGTCGTGGGCTGCGGTATCGGTGCCCTCAGAGCGGCTCCAGGCCTCAGTTAAGGTTAATAATGGCTGGGCCGGGCCGCCGGTAGTAAACTTGGCAGGGGCATTTCCCCAGCCCTGGAATAGGCCATAGGCGTGAATTGCATTTTGCACTGCTCGCCGCCCCAGGGGTTTACCCAGCACCCGCAGGCACCAGGCTTTGTTTAAATTCCAGTCATCGCTGATGTCGTGATCGTCAAACACCATATAGTTGGGCACATTGGCCAGGGCACGCCGCACCCGCCACAGAGTATGGCGAAACTGCTCCAGCAGCCGACTATCGCGCTGCCACTGCTGGTCAGAGGCTGAGGGAGCGGCCGGGAGGCGTGCGGGCCAGCAGCTTGGAGACCAGCTCAGCAGATACAGAGCGCAGAATTCTCCAAAGCCAAATAGGTGGCTAGTGACATGGGAGCGCTTCTGACGCAGGCCACCGGTAAAGCCCGCGGTATGGGTAGCGATATCGGCCCGCTCTCCCGGTGCCATATCTAGGGCGGTGCAGGTGCTTGCTGCCTCTTCGCCAGTGTCATCGCAGCTATTACCATCGCGGCTATTACCATCGCGGTTGCTGCGTCCGATGGGCAACCGCTCGCGCCACCCTAGCAGGGCTTCTCCGAAGGGGGTGCAGATCGCCAGCATGGTGTCGGCGACATCGTCGCTATAGAGCTGGTCCCCCGTGTGAAACATCTGGTGAGGGCGGTGGTAGGGGGAGGGGGCGCATTGCTCGGTGAGCCGATCAAGGGTCGATAGGGCATCGTACCCTTCGTTGTGGGGCTTGCGGCAGGAGCCATGCATGATCTGCAGGTGATCCAGATGGCTGGGGGGGAGAGCAAAGGTGGGGCGCTGGTGCCCGAAATAGCTAATGGGGTGACCGGGACCTAGGGCCTGCAGCAGCGACTGGGAGGGATGGCCATTCTGGGGGGTGAAGCGCAGATCGTAGGCGTAGAGGCGATCGCTCTGCAGGGAGGCAATCAGAGGCTGCGCCGTGACCACAGCCAGATGCAGATGGCGACCAACGCGAATCGTGGTGGCCTGACCTGACATCTGAGGCTCGCCTAAGCGACTCCCCTGATTGGCCGTTGTGTAGATCGTCAGGTCTACTGTGCAGGCCCGTCGGAGGGCGACCCACACCGAGACGCCCTCCGCGGTAGTGTGCCTCAGTATCGGCCCCGCCAAAATTAGGGGACAGGCTTGCAGATGTTGAGACCAGTCAAGGTTGGGCATTGCGATACTGTTAGCCATGGATTAACACCATAGCGAACCTCTACCGGGAGCGGCGTCGGTCGCGAGTGTGAGTGACCATAGCCTGGATAAGGATACAACCAAAGTGGCATCTGTTTCAGGAAAATTCATGGTTAAATACTTTTACCTATGGCGTGCGCCCTAAGTCTCGAGCAGATAGGCCTTGGGCAGACAAGTCTCACGTCAGATACGTCTCAGGCAAAGATTGTCCTGAGGCTTACCCTCCAGCGATGATCTGTATTATTAGACCTGGTCTTGAATCAAAACAATGCGCCAGCTTGATTCCTCCCTTGCTCCCAGCTTGAGCACCAAAGCCATCGCCTCGCCCCGCCCCCCCTGGCGGTGGTTACTGGCTTCTTCTGTCGTCTGCGCCGCCATGGGAGCGGCAGCGGTAGGGGCCTTTTTGTGGCTGCTATCGGTCCCTACCGCCCCCAACTGTGAGCGGCTATCCTCACTGGCTCCAGATATTGACCGGCTTTACTGCGCCCAGGCGGCAGCCGCCTCCGGCGACAGCAAGGACCTGCTGTCTGGCCTTAATTTGATGTCAGGGTGGCAAGCAGACCATCCCCTCTATGCTGAGGCTCAAGGCTGGATGTCGGAGTGGTCGGAGGATATTTTGGCCATCGCCCAGGAAGCGGTGCGTCAAGGGGATTTAGACCGTGGTCGGGAGCTAGCGCAGCGGATTCCCCCTACGAGCCCCAGCTACGACACGGCGAAAGCGGCGATCGCCGACTGGGATGAGGTGTGGCAGTGGGGTCAAGGGATAGTAGCCCAGGCCGAAGCGGCGCTGCAGGCCAGCAATTGGTCTGAGGTCACCGCTGCTATGCAGACCCTGAGGCACTCTGAGTATCGCTACTGGCGGGTGGAGCAGCCCAAAACGTTGGCAGGCCGCATGACCCAGGAGAAGGCGGCCCATCGCTATCGCGCTAAAGCGGTAGGCTTGGCCAAAGCCGGGACGGTGGAGGGCTGGCGGCAGGCGATCGCGACAGCGCAGCAAATCGACCCTCAGACCTTCGTATGGAAGCAAATACAGACCGACATCAGCCAGTGGGGCAATAGCCTCCTAGCCCAAGGGCTGCAGAAGTGGTACGCCATGGCCCTGGACGAGGCAATCGCCGTTGGCGAACTGGTGGCCGATGTGACGGCACTGCCCGCGCTGTCGGAGAACGGCCACGATTTAGTAATTCTCAGCCGCGCGCGCGGTCGAGCCACGGCTAGCGTCACCAACTGGGAGCCCACCGTTGCCCACTTGTGGGAGCTAAACCGGGCCATTGCGACCGTAAAAACCATCGCTCCGGACAGCCGCTTTTACCCACAGGCCCAGGCCAGTATTGCCAGCTGGGAGCGCCAGCTTCAGGACCTGTCGACGCTTTACCAAGCCCGCTTGGCGGCCGATGGGGGAGAAACCCCAGCCCTGAGCGCGGCGATCGCACGCGCTGCGAATGTGGAAGGCGGGCGGCTGCGGCGACTGCAGGCCCAGACCTTGACCGCCCACTGGCAGCGAGAGATTGAGCGCATTGAAGATGGCCCTGTGTTGCAGGAGGCTCGCCAGCTTGCCACCTCTGGCCGCATGGGTGACCTGCAGTCCGCCATCGCGCGGGCGAGTCAAATTCAGCCCAACCGCGCTCTATACGCCGATGCCCAAGCGGAAGTCGGCCGCTGGCGCGCTCAGGTGCAGACCATTCAAGATCGGCCAATTCTAGACCGGGCAAGGCGCTATGCCGCCCAGGGCCAGCTCCGTCAAGCCATTGCCAAGGCGTCAACAATTGGGGCTGGCCGGGCCTTGACCGCCGAAGCAAGGGGACTGCAGCGCCGCTGGCAGGCTCAAATCGACGCTGCCGCCCGCCCTGCCCCCGCTCAAGCCACAGAAGCGAGGCAGTCGGCCCTTGATTCATCGGTGCGTGGCCCGGCGCCAGCAGCACGGCCTAGGTCCCGGAGAGCAACCTCCAATGGCTCGACGACTCAAATGGCCATCCCCCGGCTTGTCGCGCCCCCTCAACCCGAAGTGAGGCAGGACGCTCCCCTATTCAATCAGCAGGCCCCTGGCGCCAGCTATCCGGCTGACGCGCCGCCGCCGGTGCCGGCCACAACCCGGTTCTCCCCGGAGGCCCTCAACCTTGAGCAGGCCCAACCCGTCGCCCCTGCAGCCCCCAGCCGACCATCTGCGACCCCCGCCCCCGCTGTGGAGGAGGTCCCTGTGGTGGTTGAGCCGACGTCAACCGCTCAACCTTTGAGAGCCCCTGCACCAGCGTCAGATAACCGCCAGTCTGCGGCCCCCGATCCCCAACGGGTTGACCCAGACCTGCAGTCCCAGCAGCCCGCAGTCCCCCTTAACGCATTGGCGAGCGAATTAGCTACCCCGTCAGCGGCGATCGCCCAGGGGTTAAAGATGGCTCAGCCCAGCGCCCCCGAGACAATCGTCGTGTCGGAGCCGCTGACGGAGAGGGCACGGGCCGCGACTGAGGCCTTTCTGCAGGACTCTGATACTTTTCCGCTGCTCTATGCCGGGCCCCTATTTGCCGTGTAAGCCTGCTCCATGTCAGAGCCAATTTTGCCCGGCGATCGCCAGCATGCCCCTGCCGCAGACCGCAACCGCGATCCTATCTTGGCTGTCCTGCAGCGCATTCTGCCTGCTGCGGGGACAGTGCTTGAGGTCTCTAGCGGCACAGGGCAACATGCCGCCTATTTCGCGCCCCGGCTCGCCCCCCGCTATTGGCTACCTTCCGACTGCAGCCGCGCCGCGCTCCAGAGCATTGCGGCTTGGCAACAGGCCCAGCCTAGCCCTGGGCTATTACCGCCCATCGCCCTTGATGCGCAGGCTGATTCCTGGCCGGTTGAGACCTTGGCTCTTCCCCAGCCAATCGTCGCCATCGTAAATATCAACCTGCTGCATATTGCTCCCTGGTCAGTTGGCCTAGGACTACTGGCGGGGGCGGGACGAATTCTACCGGCGGGGGGCTTGCTCTACCTCTACGGCCCTTTTCAGGTGGGGGGAATGATGGTGCCGAGCAACGCCAGCTTTGATCAAATGCTGCGACAGCGTAACCCCACCTGGGGTGTGCGAGCGCTAGAAGAGGTGCTCGCGGCGGCCCAGCGGCAGGGCCTGGCGCTCAAGGAGCAAGTCCCTATGCCAGCGAACAATCTATCGTTGATCTTATCGCGGTGCTAGGTCTTGTCCTGGGGCAAACGGTTAACTCCTTGCCTGTCTGCCAGTAGTTAGCCAGGCTGCTGCCTGCTAAGATATCGTTCACCAACTGTACCTGTGCTGCGGTGAGCTGCTCGGTCCAGGCAGCGGCGATGTTCGAGGAGGCGGTGGCGCTGCTGGCGATTTTGGCCTCGATGGTCTTGGTCCATGGCAGGTGACAGGCCTCGTAAATCCTGGCCATCGTCGCTACCGGGTCTTGCGCCAGCTTCTCGTAAATGACGAGGCAGTAGTTAGCGCGGCCTTGTCCAGCTCGGTGTACCGTCTCGTTGGCGTAGCACCAGTACCACAGCTCAGACTCATCAAGGGACATGGCATCAATGTCGCCCATGCGCTCGGCCCAGTAGGCATCGGCGGCGGCAATTTGCTTAAGGCGATCGCAGTTGGCGCGCCTTACCCGCGCCGCATCCCGCTCAGACACATAGCGGTTTTGCCAGGAGTTCAAGAACCCTCCTGGGTGACGCACGATATGAATGACGGTGCTTTGGGGCCGGTACTTCAGTACCCAGGTCGCCCAACCCGGTGCTTGGTTGAGCTTAAAGATGGGGTAGGCCTGCTGGAGCTGCTGCTGGTTTACCAGCCAAGACGGGGCCAGCCACTGCTCTTGCCTGAGGGCAGGATTTAGCAAAGCCGCTACCTGCCGTCGCCGCTGCCCCTGGAGCAGGTAGGCGCCGCCCAACCGAGCGACCAGCCATCGCAGATAGACTTTAGGGTTAGCGGCAATGCGATCGCGGTAGCCCATCTGCGCGGCGGCAGTGGTCACAGCCTGTTCCCATGCTTGAGTAAAGCTATCGCCGTAAGGCTGCTGCAGGGTGGGCGTCGGCAGGGCGCTGAACGGGGAGTTGGCTAACTCGTTAGGCTCGTTGCGGCAGTGGGTGCGGGGGCTCAAATCTAGGAGATCTAATAGCCAATTCGTGCCTGAGCGGCCCTGGCCAATGACAAGAGCGCAGTTGTGGTAGGTCATGAAGAAGGGGTGATGTAGACATGCGGACTACCAGCGACGTGGCAGCGCTGGCGCGGTGCAACTCAATTGCAAGTTGGAGAGAATAAGCCCAGCGTCCATCCGCTTGATTGGTCCAAGCAGCCGGTAATAGTCGGTGCTCTATTCTTTCCGTCGGTCTAATGCACCCATATCTCGCTTCATCTTAACTGCGTAGGCTGTTACCTACATCTCTAAAAAGGAAGCGTAATCATACTGAAGTTGGTAGATGTTTTTTCCGTAAACCTGGTGGAAAGCGAGGCAAAGCTCTTTCCACATTGTTAATCCTACGGGAATTTTCTGTATTGCGATGTGATGGGGCCGGATAGCGCCTATGAGGCATGTCACAGGCTTGCAGTATGAGGCTAACTACGCTTCACAAAGCAGATCTTAAGCTAGGCAGTTCCCCAAACTTCTGCGACCTGAGCCAGTAGCTTTACGGAACTAGCACCAGCACGACTCACACAAAGCCGTAAATCTCTCCAGTTGAGGCGGCCATACATACCAACAATAAGTTGAGAATCCTCAGCTCTAGCGAAATCGCTGGTGTCATCCATGAAAGTCTCACTAAACGTTCCTATCTTTGGCCGCAATTACTCTGCCTGCGAGGACCTGTGCCAGTATTGGTCCACCGCTTCAAACCGCGTCACCTGGCAGGCTGTGCCTCTGGAACCCGAGCCGATGGCGATCGCCTTGGAGACCGCCGAAGCGATCGCCGTTGTGGTAGACGATCATGGCGTTGAGGACCTGCGCAACCTGCAGGCCATCCAGGCCGCTACGGACCAAGCCGCGCGGCCCATTGTGGTGCTCACCGGCCCCTCTAGTTCTACAGCCGCGGAGGCGCTTTCAACTGGGGACCAGCTCTGTTTACCTTCAGAAGATTTGACGCCCGAAATCGCGGCCCAGCTGTTTAGCGGCCTCATTGAGCGCCACCAGCAGGCACAGCAAGTAAAGGCGCTGCAGGAAAGCTTTGCCCGAGAAAAGGCTCGCCATTATAAGGTTGAGCGCAGCTTTGAGGAAGATTTTCAGAGCCACATGGAGGAGCTAGAAGCTGAAATTATCCGGCGGCACCGCATCGAGAGGCAGCTTCACCATCAAGTCGCCAACCTGGAGATTATTTTTCGAGCCTTCCCTGACGCCATTATTTTTCTAGACAGCAATCGCCGTATTCGCAAGGTAAGTTCGGCCCTAGGCCGGCTGTTCGGCTATCAATCAGCGGAGATACTGGGGCAAACCATGGATGTGCTGCACCATAACCCCGACGACTGCCGATTGCTGAAGGAGCAGCGGTTTAGCGTCTTTGCGGAAGAGACCTTCGAGCCGTACAACATCCACTACCAGCGCCAGGATGGCTCCACCTTCATCGGCGAGACCATCGGCACTATTGTCAAAGACGAAGCGGGGCATATTTTAGGCTTTTTAGGCATTATCCGCGATGTCACCGAGCACAACCAGCTCATGCAGGAGCGAGACCGAGCCCAGGCTGAGCTCGCCTGCCACAAGGCCCAGCTTCAGCAGTTTGTTACCCATATGCCCGTCGCCGTGGCCATGTTCGATACTCAGATGCACCATCTGTTCCACAGCGATCGCTGGCTCGAAGATCATGGCCTCAGCGGGGTCGACATCACCGGGAAAAACCACTACGAGCTTTTCCCCGATATACCGGACTTTTGGCGATCGCGTCACCAGCAGTGCCTCAGCGGCCAGGTCCTACGCCAGGATGAGGAAGTGGCGATTCAGGACGACGGCACCAGCGAGTGGATTAAGTGGGAGCTGCGGCCTTGGTATACCGCATCTGGCGAGATTGGCGGGGCGCTGCTGCTGACAGAAGTGATTACGGCCCGCAAAAATGCGCAGCTGCGGCTAGAGGCCAGTGAAGCCCGCTTTCGTACCTTCATGGATAACAGTTTGGCGATCGCCTTTATGAAAAACGAGGCAGGGGAATACCTCTACGTCAACAAGCACTTTGAGCAATTTTGCTGCCTCCCGCAGGGGGAGTTAATGGCCAAAACAGCCGCCGCTTGGCTCCCCCAGGGTACCGCCGAGGGACTAGCCCAACATGATGCCCACGTCCTAGCAACCGGAGAGGCCAGCCAGCGGCTAGAGATGCTCCCCACCGCCGATGGCCGGTTCACCTACTGGATGGTGTGCAAGTTTCCCTGCTTTACAGCCACCGGCAAAGCAATTGGGGGAGTGGCCTTTAATATCACCGAGCAGAAGCGCATTGAGCAAGAGCTGTTCCGGGAAAAAGAGCTGGCCCAAGTGACCCTGCAGTCCATCGGCGATGCAGTGATTACCACCGACGCTCAGGGCAATATCACCTACCTCAACTCTGCCGCAGAGCGGCTGACGGGGTGGTCCCTCGTTGAGGTAATAATGCAGCCGTTGGTGAAAGTTTTCCACACGGTGGATGAGATGACGCGGCAGCGGGTGCCCAATCCCGCTGACCTAGTGTTGCGCGGCGGGCAGGCGGCTGACTCTAAGCCGATGGTCCTGATCGCGCGGGATAGCCAAGAATACAGCATCGTAGATTCAGCCGCACCGATTAAAGACCGCGATGGCACCATGGTTGGCGTTGTGCTGGTGTTCCACGACGTAACGGAATCCCGCATCCTCTCACAGCAGCTCGTTTGGCAGGCGTCTCACGATACCCTC
>JBCCAG010000544.1:0-3419 GCA_039814955.1 Cyanobacteria bacterium P01_A01_bin.135 | reverse complement strand
CTTTGAAGCAGGGGGCATCGCTGCTTCGGGTTGAGGGGCAGGGCCGTCAGCCGCGACGCTTGGGACTGTGTCGGCGGAGGTGGGCCAGAGATTTTGTCCAGGAGCAGTCATGGTGTTTGCAGTGTTGCTTGGGCGGTGGTGTGTTGATGCAGTGGGGCAGTTTCCGGGGCCTTGGTTAGATCTGGGGCAGCGCTAGCGGCGCGGCTGCCATAGAGCGGGCCCCAAATCTTGCGGCTGGAACTCGGTGGCCTGGTTGGCCGCCATTTGATCAGCCCCGCATTGACCCATGAGCTGATCTACAATCAGCGCTAGTCCAGCTAAACCAGTAGATTCGCCGAGCTGCACCGCATTGAAGACTTCTCGAATTTGACCCGGCATATTTTCTAACAGGTGCCCCAGGGCAACTAAGGTAATGATTTGTCCTTGATGGTGAACAATGCCCGAAATAACGTCGTCGTAGAACGGCAGCGCTAGAACCTGCGATCGCTCTATGAGCAAGATGCTGGAGACGGCACGCTCATCAAAGGCAACGCACTGGCTGCCTACCCGGCTGAGAATGTATTGCTTTGGGGGAGCTGGCGCTAGGGTGGAAGAGTTCGGCGTCATGGAGTGGCAATGAAGTAGCGTTAAGACACAGCAGGAAAACGGCGCGCAGATTGTGGCCATCCGGCGATCGCGGCTGGTGAGGAGAGCGAGGAGAGCGGCCTATAGCTTGTCTAGAACTTCAGCTAGGCGCTCGCGGCTCACGGGCTTAATGATGTAGTCATTGGCGCCAGTGCGCTGCAGCCCGTATTTAACTTCTACGGGGGCGCTTTTTGTGGAGCAGAAGACGACGGTTTGCTGAGCGGTTGCCTTGTTGGCGCGAATTTCCCGCAGGAGCTTATAGCCATCGCGCTCCGGCATGACAATGTCTAAAAATAGGCAGGAATACTGCCCGGTAGACAGCTTTTCTACAACGCCGTCGGCGCTCGCATGGGCTTCTACCGCGCATCCCATATCCTGCAGCAAAGACGATATGAGTCGCCGGTCTAACGCACTGTCATCAATCACTAAAACTTGCATATCGCACTTCTTCATAGTAGTAAAGGCAACAAAGTCTGCCTGGTTCAGGCTTCTCTATAGCCAGATACACATCAGATAAATATCAGAAAATATAGCGAAAATAAAGAGTTGCTTTATCTTCGCTTTAAGGTGGAAAATGCCTACTGAGTTACCGCCTCTAAAAGCATGCGTAAATCTAGCCTAAATTGAGGAACTTCATCAGGCGATAGCGGCTTAGACAAAAACTGACAGCCGCTCCACTGAGCTCTCCAATTATTGGATAGGGTCCGCTCTGCTGTCAGCATAATTAGCGGAATTTCCCGTAATGATGGCTGACGGCGAATTTGCTTTAGCAGATCAAAGCCCGAGATTTCCGGCATATTGACGTCTAGAAAGATGGCCGCCGGAGCGGCGTTAAGCATTATCTGCAGCGCTGATTGGGGATCGGTATGGGAATAGACGTCGTACCCCCAGCCGGAGACAAGTGCTTGGAACATCTGCAGCATGAGCTGGGAGTCGTCCACAATCACAATCGCAGCCCGGTTGCCTTTATTAGCGACCTGGGGCACGATCAACCCCTGGTGAACGAGCTGCGCTAGGCGCTTAGTTATTGCCAGCTCGTCCTGACACAGCGTTTGAGAAATAGCGCTTGGCGTTTGGCCGCATTTCAAAAGACTAACCAGACGCTCTCGGTGCTCTGAGGGCAAGCTGACCCGCTCAATTTCCTCGTTGTTCAGCGCCAAGTGGGTATCGGGGGTGGGAATAATCTTCTTAATTTGGTGCCATATCATGCGCCGCCTGCGGACCTCCTCAACAAGGCTGCTGAGCTCAAACCCGTTGATGGGAAGCTGATCGGCGAGCTCTGGCTGCTGCAAAAAGCTGGCTTGACCGCTGCTGCCAAACAATACGTTGTCTAGCTCTCGCAGCAAACTGAGGTGGAGCGCCTGCCGTAGCTGCTGAGGGCTAAAAATATTCAGTCTGTGGCAGCTCTCAAGCAAGACTGGAATAATGCTGGCGCGGTATTTGACATCGTGGGAAAGCTTTTGCTTCAAAGACTGCATTAACGCGGCTGCCCTTTTATGCCTCAAGCTAGGGAGGTATCGCTCAGCGATCGCTAAAATGGCTTGAGCTGTGATCAGCTCGCTCCCAGAAAAAACGGCTCTCCCCTGACGCAGCGCCAAATACCAGAGAGGATTTGGGTTAGACAACTGCTGGAATTCATGCTGCCAGTAACCGGTAGAGGCAGGGGTACTGCGTTGCGAAATTTGCCAAGCAAGGCTTTCGTGATCAAATGAGAAATTTACTACGTCTTTTGAAGAAATAGGAATCATGCTTGCGAGAAAAAATAGACAAAGCCTGCCTACAGCGCTAGGACTAGCACCACAAAGGCAATAAGTAGGAGGACATAAATAAACGCCGCTAATAGAGGGTTCGCCCCCCGACGGAGGGCGAACCTCAATATCGCTTACTTGCGGCCAGCCACTTAGCTGTCGGAGCGCTCAATTGGCTTGACTTAGGTAGTCTAATTGCGTCTAAAAAGGCTACGGGACGAGAGCGCCTCTTCATGCGAAGTGGGTCAGGGCGTCAGCGCCTTGGCTACCTGACTCATCCCCTGAAATGACTAAAACTCGTAGATTGGGATTGACGCAAGGCAACCCAACGATTTATGCCGGGTTACCTCGCAGAGGCGCTGTGCGCACGCAAGCTCAACCGCGAGTGAATTGCGGGCAACCGAGGCTCAGCCGAGAGCAGCGAGACCAGACATGGGGCGGGTAGATGACTTTGCCTGGTCTCGTTTAAGTCCAGTAGCAATCTGGTTCAGTAGTAACAATTCTACTCTGGCACTGGTATCCATACCACCAATGCATAAGGATTTATCAGCTCTTTACACAAACCAGAGTGAGCTTAATGATTCATTGAGAACATTCCTTTTTGTTCTTTTGCGCGCTAATGCTTTCGCTTCTAACACCAAGGTTATACAAAGTAAGGATGTCGCGATGGCTTGAAGCCCATGCTTGGGCCCAATATCCTGCCGCCTGCGGCTTACTTACAGCTCTCGCACCTTCGGCTGATCGCCATCTAGTTCGCCTACTAACACCACATCGGCAACGCCAACGAACAGCCCATTTTCCAGTACACCGGGAATATTATTCAACGCTGATTCTAAAGCCGCTGGGTCCTCAATGCGGTCAAACTTCACGTCTACCACCAGGTTGCCCTGATCGGTGACCACCGGGCCAGCTTTTTTGACCCCCATCCGCAGAGTTGGCTGACCGCCCATCGCTTCAATGGCACGCATCACGGGCGTCACCGCCATAGGAATCACCTCTACGGGCAGCAAAAAGGTGCTGCCTAGGGCATCTACCAGCTTGCCGCTG
>JBCCAG010000235.1:0-5810 GCA_039814955.1 Cyanobacteria bacterium P01_A01_bin.135 | reverse complement strand
CCGGGAAACCGAAATTTTACTGGAAGAGCTAGGGCGAATCGGCGATCGCACAGATCGGCTAGCGGCGGGCGGGCTCGCTAGTTTTGTGGAGCGCTATGAGCTGTCGCGCTGCCGCGCTGCCGCTTGAAGCTGCCAATGGCTAAAGAGACGACGAACCAACCGCCGCGCCGCGCCGCCCTTTGGCTGCTGGCAACCCTGGTGGTGGCCCTGGTGTATTACTTGCCGGTGGTGCAAGAAGCCTTTAGCACCGCTAATGTCATTCAAGACGACGCCCGGCAGCATGTGTTTTGGATGCAGCGGTACTTGGACCCGGCCCTGTTCCCCGGTGATTTAATTGCGGATTACTTTCAGTCCGTTGCCCCTCCAGGTTACCGAGGGCTGTATTGGCTGGCGGCTAAACTAGGCCTATCGCCGCTGCTGCTGCACAAGTTGCTCCCCTTGCCCCTGCTGCTGCTGACGGCGGGGCTATGCTTCGCCCTTACCCTGCAGCTCAGCGCCAGCCCCCCAGCTGCTGCGATCGCCTCCCTCTTACTTACTCAGGGACTGAGCCTCACCGACGCCATTGTCTCCGCTACCCCAAAGGCGTTTCTCTACCCGCTGCTGCTGGGGTTTCTCTATGCCGTCGCCCGGGGCTGGCGCTGGGGCATTGCGGGGGCCGTGGTGCTACAGGGCTTGTTCTACCCCCAACTGGTGCTGATTTCGGCGGTGCTATCGGGGCTGCGCCTGGTGGACTGGGGGCGAAGGCGACTGGCGAGTCGGTCACACTGGCTAGCGGCGGCGGCGGTGCTGGCGGCGGCAGTGGCGGTGCTATTGCCCTACGCCCTACAGTCCCACGGCTACGGCCCCACCCTCACGGCGGCTGCCGCGCGATCGCTGCCTGAGATGAGTCTCTCTGGGAGCCGCACCCAGTTCTTTACCACTGACCCCGCCGCCTACTGGCTTGAGGGGCGCAGCGGCCTGCGGTTGGCGACCGCCCTTACCCCCGTCACTAACGGCTTAGGTCTGCTGCTGCCGCTGCTGGTGTGGCGGCGCTCGCATAAGCTAGTGGGTCTGTCGCTGCTGCTGCAGGTGACTGTCGCCTCCCTGATTATGTTTATCGCGGCCCACCTGCTGCTGTTTCGGCTGCACCTCCCCAGCCGCTATACCCAGCACAGCTTACGGGTGGTGCTCAGCGTCGCGGCGGCGATCGCCCTGGTGCTGCTAGTGCGACAGACCTGGCGCTGGGCACAGCGGGGCTGGCAACGGGGACTCGTGGGAGTTTTCGGGGGGCTGCTAGCGGCGCTAGTGCTACTCTACCCACTCGCCACCGGCGGATCCGTCACCGCCTACCAGGTGGGGAGAGCGGTCCCCTTCTATGAGTTTTTGCGGCAGCAGCCGGCCAATACCCTCGTGGCCTCCCTCTCATCAGAGGCCAATAACCTGCCCAGCTTTACAGGGCGCTCGATTTTGGTAGGGGAGGAGTATTTGATTCCTTACCACAGCGGCTACTACCGGCAGATGCGAGATCGCGCCCTACGCCTGATTGAAGCCCAGTACAGCCCCGATCCTCAGGTGGTACAGCAGCTAATTCGCGACTACGGCATTACCCACTGGCTGCTGGACGGCAACGCCTTCAATCCTCGCTACCGACAAAACAACGGCCTGATGCAGATGTTTCCCGATGCAGCGATCGCGGGTGGGGTCCCGGTTCTGCAGCCCCTGGCCCAAGCGGAGACCTGCCTCGCTGCCCGCCACCGAAATCGGCTGCTGCTCGATGCCGCTTGTCTAGCGCGAACCCTCGGCGGTGAGGCCAGTCCCTAGGACAAACAGCGGGCGATCGCCGCCTCTAGGTCAGGTCGCTCTAGCTCCGTGAGCACGAATACCTCTTGGGTAGTCTTGCCTTTGCGGGCAATCAGCTTAAAGCCACCCCGAATCGGCACCGATACCTTGAGGCGCAGATGGGGAGCATTGGACCGCGAGCGGCTGAGGACTGCGGGGGTAATGGTGCGGATGCCGGTACATTGCACCAGCCGCTCCAACACCGGGATCAGGCCCGGCAGGTGGGTGGAGTGGTTCCATACCAGACGCCCTTGGGATGGCTTAGCCATGGGGATGCCGTAGCGCCATAGCCCTACGCCTTCTCTAAAGGAGCCATGGTCAGCCCCTCGCGGCTAAGCTGCTGGTGGTAAAACTCCGCCTGTTCCAGCGGCCCGACCCAGACCGTCGCCTGGCCCTCGTTGTGAATCTGATTGGTTAAAGCCCAAGCCTGATCAGGATTCAGCCCAGGGATGTACTTCATCAAGCATTTAGCGACATGCTGGAAGGTGTTGACGTCGTCGTTGAGGACGATAACTTTGTAGTCTGGGTAATGCTTGGGAACCGTTTGGCCTGCTTTAGAGGGAGCAACGGTAGGCGCTGCCCCAACGGCAACCGGGCGAGATGTTGAGATAGGCATCAGCGATAACTCTAACTCGAGCAACACAACTGTGAACGCGATAACGATTTCTGCGGCTAGAAGCTAAACCTCACCCGAACCTTCAGAGTCGAGGCTTGCCGCTAGAGCAAAGGTCTCCTCTCTGAGGTGGCAGTGGTATTCAGCCCGGCCATCGGCCTAGTCTGCGGCAGCTATGTCGCCGCTACAGCTTGGCGGCACCTTCGGACTGTGTCACACAGCATGCCGCACTTAATAAAATTATGTATATCTTTATCACTTGATTGTAACATCTTCTCCCCCGGCAATCGCGTTTGCTAGCCAGGCTTTTAGCGCAGTCCTACTACCCTTAGTTTCTGGCGCAGAATTTTTTAGTCCGCATGGTTTTTAAACGGTTGAAGATCAGATCACCCAATCTTTACGCTCACCGCAGCAGACTTCCTCCCAAAAAAATCAGCAGCAGGAGGATGAGCTGGCGAAATCGATGGGGGTCTAGCCGCCGCGCTAGCCGTACCCCCGCCATACCCCCCAAGGCAATCGCCGGCAAAGCCGCGATCCCCAGCAGCCACACCTGGGATGTGAGCTGCTGCTGCAGACCTCGGCTGAGCAACACGAGCGCTGAATTCACCAGGAAAAAGCCCTGCAGATTGCCCTTAAACTCCTCCGGTGGCCAGCGGCGGCAGTTGGCGTACAGCACTACCGGGGGGCCTGAAATGTTGTACGCCCCGGACAGCAGCCCGGCTATGCCACCAAATAGATAGGCCCAGCGTGGCGAGGCCAGCTCCGGGAGCTGAAACCGGGCTAGCTCCCACAAGGCGTAGCCAATGGTGATCAGGCCCAGCAGCCCCAGAACCATCCGCTCCGACCCATCGGTGAGCAGGACAACCCCAGCGGGGATGGTGACGATTGAGGCGAGGGTCAGCCTTGCGGTGGCCTGCCAGTTGAAGGCCTTGCGGTACGCTGTCCACAAAACGCTCTGCTGAGCGACCCCAACCAAAGTTATTAGGGGAATGGCTACCTCAGGGCTAAGAAGGCGAATGAGTAGCGGGGCGGCAATGAGGGCGGAGCCGAAACCGACTATACCCTGCACCATGACGGCAAAAAACACGGTGCATACAGCCCAAACAATGGTCGTGGAATCTGCGTCCATGGGGCCTTCTATGCTCCACTGTGAGTTCAGCTACAGCTTCTAGGATAGGGGCATCGGAATTTCGATAGAATGAAATCGCCCATGCGATCGCTAATGTCCAATGGCGCCACCTTCCTCGGATTCTCCCTCGCTGCCGTCTGGAAATAACGTTGGCCTCAATCATGTTTTGGGGCGGCTGACCCAGCGCCTGCAGCGGGACCATCTTGTGCAGCAGACCACCGACAGGCTGCGCAACGGCTTGTCGGTGAGCCGGGTAGTGCTGTACTACTTTTACCGCCATTGGGAGGGGCAGGTCACCTTTGAGTCCCTCAGCCATCCCCGCTATTCGATCTTGGGCTCCACTGGCCCCGACGAGTGCTTCAACGGTGACTACGCTGCCCTTTACTTGGAGGGGCGGGTGCGGGCGATCGCCGACATTGAAACCGCCGACATACACGAGTGCCACCGCGATTTTCTCCGGGGCATTGGGGTGCGCGCTAACCTGGTGGTGCCTGTTCTGGTAGCCCACGACTTGTGGGGCCTGCTGGTGGCCCACCACTGTGACGGTCCCCGCGACTGGAGCGCTAAAGAGGTGTCAGCGCTGCTGGAGGCCGCTGAGCAGCTCGCCAATTCATCTGCCATCAACTCCCCTCAACCGCTTTGACCCCTAATTCAACTGCTTCGACTGCTTTAACTTTGACAGACTCCACTTTGCTCGACCCAGCTTTGCCCCATCCACAAACGCCCCCCGCCCTGGCCCCCAAGGTTTATATTGTTGGAGCTGGCCCCGGCGACCCCGAGCTACTCACCCTCAAAGCCCAGCGCCTACTCTCCCAGGCTGACGTTGTTCTCTACGCCAATTCTCTGGTACCGCCACAGATTCTTGCCCACGTTCGCCCCGGCGCCACCCGCATCCCCACCGCCAGCAAGACCCTAGAAGACATCCTGCCCCTGATGGTGAAGGCGGTGCGCTCCCACAAGGCGGTGGTGCGGCTCCACTCCGGAGATCCCAGCCTCTACAGCGCCATCGGTGAGCAGATGCGCGCCCTGACTGAGGCCCAGGTACCCTTTGAGGTGGTGCCGGGGATCAGTGCCTTTCAGGCGGCAGCGGCTAGCCTCAATGTCGAGCTGACAGTGCCGGAGCTGGTGCAGAGCATTATCTTGACCCGCATTAGCGGCCGCACCGACGTCCCTGAAACCGAAGAGCTGGCCTCCCTTGCCGCCCACCAATCGAGTCTCTGCCTCTACCTCAGCGCCCGCCACGTGGAGCTGGCCCAGGCGAAGCTGCTGCTGCATTACCCAGCGGACACCCCCGTCGCCCTGTGCTTCCGCGTAGGCTGGCCGGACGAGGTGATTGAGGTTGTGCCTCTAGGGCAGATGGCGGCGGCGAGTCGGCAGCAGGAGCTGATTCGCACGACGCTCTACATCATTAGTCCAGCCCTGGCTGAGGCCACCACGCGATCGCGGCTGTATAGCCCCAGCCACGACCACCTGTTTCGGCCTGCGTAGGCTCTGAGCTGAGGCGCGCGAAAATTCCAGATGGCTCCACGCCACCGCCGAATTGCCCCTCAGGGTCTACTACGGCAATAGGTGGCCCCAAGCGTGCCCAAGAGCCGCAGTTTCGGCAATCATGGCGACTTTTTGGCGGGCCTGGGGCATTGCTGGTTCATCGTCAAAGGGGCAACCCAACGGCCCTCTAGAATCACATAGAATCAGCTATGGTACTCATAGCCCTAGCCACTTTGCTGCAGGACGGCTCTGGCGCTGAAGCGAAGCGCTGCTTAAAGGGCAGGCCACTGCAGATAAACCATTGTGATGCTGGCTATTGTGATGCTAGCTATACGGAACACCTCAACATACAGAATCAACACCCATGGCTCATCCCCTGCTAGCCGCTGAGGGCTTAGGGCGTCAACTCGATCGCCGCTGGCTGTGGAAGGATCTCAGCTTGGCGCTTCACCCCCAAGAGCGGGTGGGTTTGGTGGGCCCTTCAGGCTCTGGAAAGACGCTGCTGCTGCGCACCCTAGTTCTCCTCAACCCGCTGCAGCAGGGCCACATTTTGTTCAACGCGCAGCCGCTGGGTAAGCAGTCCATCACCGAGTATCGCACCCAGGTGATCTACCTGCCCCAGCGCCCTGCCGCTTTTGACGGCACCGTGGAGGAGAACCTACAGCGGGTGTTTGCCCTCAAGGCCCAGCAAGGCACATACGAGCGATCGCGTATTGAGAATTACCTTGCCACTTTGGGCCGCTCCCCGGAGTTTTTAGACCT
>JBCCAG010000295.1:0-5137 GCA_039814955.1 Cyanobacteria bacterium P01_A01_bin.135 | reverse complement strand
CAGCTAGACATGTCAGGGAGAGACAGACAATGAATTGGCGAGACGTGCGGGGCAACTGGATCTTAATGCCCCGCAACCCCAAGGCAATGATTCACTTTCTGGGTGGGGCCTTTGTAGCGGGTGCGCCGCACCTCACCTACCGCTGGCTGCTGGAGCAGTTGGCCTCCGAGGGCTATGCCGTAGTGGCCACCCCTTTCATCAACACCATGGACCACACGGCGATCGCCCACCAGGTGCTGCTCACCTTTGACCGCGCCCAGGATTACCTGAGGGACAACTTTCAGCGCCGCCATCTGCCCATCTATGGCCTAGGCCACAGCATGGGCTGCAAGGTGCATCTACTAATTGGCAGCCTGTTTGAAGAAGAGCGGGCGGGCAATATCTTTCTGTCCTTTAACAACTTCCCGGCGCGGCGATCGATTCCGCTGCTGGAGGAGTTCACCCAGGCCTCCTCTCAGGTGTCGTCGCTATTTGATATGGCGAAGCGCTCCTTCCCAGCGCTGGAGCAGTTGACCCAGTCCCAGGTGAACCCCGCGAACACCACCATGGAATTTGTGCCTTCCCCGGAGGAGACCATGGCCCTAGCGGCGGACCACTACGGGGCGGGGCGTACCATGCTGGTGCGCTTTAAGGATGATGAAATCGACCAATGCCAGATGCTGCACGACACCCTGCAGCGCAGCCGCAAGCTCGTCACTCTGCGATCGCTGCCGGGTACCCACCTGACGCCCCTAGGCCAGGATATTCCTTGGCAGTCGGGTACGGCCTTCTCCCCCATCGATGCCATGGGGCAGCTAGTTAAGCAGGAGCTGTACCGCGATCTGAACCGGCTGAAGCGGGAGATGCTGGCGTGGCTTGACCCCGTTGCCGCTTCGGCTGAGGACTAACCACGCCACACATGGCCACCATCACATGGGGTGTGCGTGGTGGCGCGTCACTTGGCTCCGCGTGACAAGGCTATAGCTGCTCTAACTGCGCTGCCCGGTCGCCCACAGTACCGCCGCCTCAAACAGCTCGAGGCCATCATCTGTCAGGGTGCCCCACAGCGGCAAGGCCACCCGCCGCGCTGCCGCCGCCCTGCCGTTGGCCAGGGTCGCCCCCGTGTCGTAGCCAAACACAGCCGCCCGGCCTTGGCTATCTTCCGCTGCGACGATAGCGCTGCCTGTCGGTCGGCCCCAGCTCACCTCCTCCGGCTGGGCGTAGATCTGCACCTCTCCAGATAGGCCACCGGCCAGTGGATGGGCCCCGTCGGTCACTATCAAGCTTCTCTGGCGACGCTCAAAACCGAAGTCGGCTCTAGCGCGCCGCCCCGTCAGCCCTAAGTCATCAAATAGGTAAGGCTCTGAGGTGATCACCGGCACTGCCGCGTCGGTGAACTTGCGGCCCACTCGCCCAGAAATCACCGTTTCAGAGATCACGATTAGGTCTTGCCCATCTGCGTCGCTGCTGCGGCTGTCGTTGTCATCTTGCACCGTAACCACATAGCCCAGCGCCTCTAGCCGGGCCACAAACTGCTGCTCTGCCCCCGTCAGGCGGGTGGAGGCAGCCACAAATAAGGCATTGCCGCCCACGGGGGCTGGTGGCGGAGCATTGGCACCGTCATCGTCCAAAATCGTCACCGTTGCCTGGCTTGCGCCCAAGGTAGCGCCACCGGCCGGGAGGGACAGGGTAAGCCCCAGGGTTTCTGCGCCCTCTTCCAGCCCATCGTCAATCAGGGGTAGAACAACGGTCTGCTGGGTTTGACCGGGGACGAAGGTGACGGTCAGCGGAGCGGCGGCAAAATCTTCGCCGGCCTGAGCTGTGTCCCCCGTCAGGTTGAGAATCACCGACACCTCACCGCTGCTGCCGCCGCTGCGGGTTAGGGCGATCGCCCCCGCCGTGGAGTCACCTTCGGGCAAGGCGTAATCTGTGGCGCTGAAGCTGATGGTGCCGGCCTGTCGCTCAGCGGTGACGGGCTGCAGTACCCACAGCCCCCCATTGCTGGGGTTACCCTGGCTGACGCCAAAGTTGGCCACATAGATAACGCCGCTGGGATGGACCGCCACATCTAAGGGGCTAGAAAAGGTAATGTTGTCGCCATTGGCATCCGTGAGCGGGTCGGTATCAATCACCCGGCCATCAGCGCCCAGCTCAAAGCTCTGAATCGTCCGCGCCCCCGTGAAAAAGCTGGCCAGCAACCGGCCATTCAGGTCTCCAAAGCCGGTGTATTCCGCCAGGCCGTTGGGGCTGGTGCCGCCAACGCTGCGGGTGCTGTAGATCAGTGAGGGGTCGAAGTTGGCCTGGGGCTGGATGCCCACAGGGTACTGGTCAATTTCCCAAGGGTCTTCCCCTGGCGTGGGGTTACCGCCGTTGAGGACAAATTCCCCTCGGGTGGGGTTGGGGTGACCATAATAGGCCCCAGCCTGAACCAGGGCCAGCATCTCGTGGGGTCGGGCCGTAACGGCAGGCACTCCCTCACCCGCCGGGCTAAAGCGGCCAATCAGGGAGTTGGCGTTGATGCCGCTATACAGGTTGCCGTTGGAGTGCCAAGCCAAATCGTAGCCGTTGCGCAGGCCGGTGGCAAACAGGGTTACCGGGGCGTCAAGGGCAGTAGGGTCGTAGTTGTCTGCCCCGAGGCCCTCGGTCTGCACATTCACCGGTTCACCGGTTTGAAAGGCTGGGTGGTTCAAGTCGGCCACGATAACGGCGGCGCTCAGCAGCGTTTCATCCACATTCCAGTTGCGGGTCCCCCCCAGAGTCGTTAAGCCGCCCACGTTTTGGTACAGCCGCCCATCGGGGCCAAAGGCGATGCCGTTGGGCTGGTGCTGCAGGCGCGGGGTATGGGGCAGCCCGGTGATCACGTCCCGCTGTATTATTTCGCCTGCTGCTCCTGCGGCGGGCAGGGTCAGCTCTGAAATTGTGCCAGTGAAATTCCCCTGCCCTCTTTGGGCGTAGGACACCCATAGCCGCAGGTCTCCTGCGGTGGCATCCGGGGCGAAGGCCAGCCCGACAATTTGGGCGCCGGGGCTGGAGAATACGGTTTCGGTGCTGGTGGCCAGCCCCGTTTCGGGGTCTAGGTCATAGCGCAGGATGGTGCCGGTGATATCCGAGGCGTAGGCATTTCCATCGGGGCCAATCGCCACCGAGGTGACCCCGAAGCGTGCTTCCCCCGGCACTACCGGCTGACTGGTGAATGCAAAGCCCGCTCCTCCGGTGCGATCGCCGGTGGTAAAGCTGGCGGTGAAGGGGGTGACGGGGGAGCCGTCTAGCCCGGTTAGGGCGCTGGTGACATCCAGGGTGTACTGGGTGCGGGCGGTGAGGGGCGCTAGGGGCGTCAGGGAAACCACGCCACCGGTGAGGTCCGAGCCCAGGGTTGCCGCCACAGACGTACCGCGATCGTCCACCAGTCGAAAGCTGCTGCCATCCAGGGTGCTCTGGTCAATCGCTTGGGAGAACTCTACCCGCACCGGAGTTTGGGGGTTGACGTCGGTGGCTCCTGCCAAAGGAAACAGGCTGCTCTCCTCCACTTCGATGGTCAGAGTAGGGGCCGCTACGACCCGCGCCGTCACCGTAGGGCTGGGTGCAGATGACGAGGTGGCTGTCACCAGGTCGCCTGTGGCCAGGGACGCCTCGGGCTCAGGGTTGCCCTCTAGCACTACGGCATTGAGCAATGCCCCGTCCAATGTGCGGCCAGAGGCGTCGGTGCCGGAATGCGTTTCAGGTAAAAGTGCCTCAGTAACGACGCTGTTTATACCAATTCCATGTGTGCTTGCACGTATTGGAGACCCCCTATAGTCCCCCTTGCCAAGGGGGACGGCGACAGCCGGGGGTAAGCCATAATGTGCATCTTCATATACATTTGGTATTAGAGTATTCGTTAATACAACATCGTCAGCACTCAGTGCTGAAATGCTGTTGCCAGGCACTTCAAAAGGTGCGTAATTTGACAAAAATGGGTTGGATAAACTAGCTGCAAATGGCGTTTCTGTGCTCGTCTCAACAGGATTTACAGAATTAAGCATTAGCTCGATTTAGTGTTGCAGTTACAGCAATAAGCGGCCAGACTCCTGTCACCGCCCAAAAAATTGTGGCGCAGCAAGTTAGAGCCTAGGGCATCCTCATCCGTATAATTACGGGGGATAGCAGCTAAGCAGCCTCAGTGTTAGTTAGGCATCTGACACAGTCCTCACCGCATCCTGAAGGCGTGAGCGGTTGAAAACTGAATCCTGATGTCGGATAGGTAAATGCTTTGACAAGGCAGGAGAATTGCCCTGTTCTTTTATTTCGAGATCCCTGATGGGGGCTGTTGGTAATATGCCATAAGACTAGCCACAGCTGATTAGTCGGAAGGTAGATTATGGAATCAATCTTTTCTGTAAGCTGCGCTTTCTCTCCCACTGACGCTGTCATTCTCGACGTGGTCTGGCTCAGCCGCGATCGCCTCTCCAGGGAAGCGGAACGAGCAGCGGGACAAATCAGACGTCGGTGTCGAGTAGCTCTGAGCATTTCTGAGGCTGGAGTGCAGGGCTGCGAGGCCCGATAGGGCACGACTAAGCTCTTACGACGGTGGCCGCACAAGCAAAAACCAACGCTGAAAGCGTTGGCTTGGAGTGATGCTTAGAGCGGTTTAGAGCCTAGCGCTATAAATCTGAACTGCTAGCCTGTATCCCGCGATCGCGGAATCTCGTTCACGGAATTAGGCCTATCGTTGTGGAATCAGCACCGTATCAATCACATGAATTACCCCATTACTCGCTGCAATATCCGCGGTGCTAACAGCGGCGCCATTCACCGTGATTTCCTGGCCCACATCCACCTGTAGCGGCAGGCCGCCCGCCTTACTCTCCACAGCGCCTGACGTGAGCTGATCGGAGGTAACGCTACCCCCGACAACATGGTAGGCGAGAATGTCATACAAAAAATCTATGTTTTCAGGCTCGTAAAGGCTCTCGACAACGCCATCAGATAAACGCTCAAAGGCTTCATCTGTCGGGGCGAAGACGGTAAATTCTTTGTCGTCTGAGTCAAAGGCTTCAACCCAACCCGCATGCTCTAGGAGAGAGGTTAGTGTGTCAAAGGAATCGCTTGAGCTAGCAATCTCGGCAATGCTTTGGTCGCCGGCGCTTTGTGCGGCTGCGGGTAATGCTACAGCCAAGCT